>CAJGDU010000221.1 GCA_904502175.1 Clostridiaceae bacterium | reverse complement strand
GGACAGACGCCGCAGCCGAAGCTGACGTTGGAGCTGACCTGGTCGCCGACGGCAAAGCCGAGCCGCCGCGCCTCTTCTCCGAGGGCGACGATCTCCCCCGAAGTCTCGTGGAGGAGCGTCCGCTCGTCGTACGGCGAAGGCAGCGAGCCCGCGAAGACGTGGTAGTCGTCCGCGTTGACCGCGCTGTACCGCACCTTCAGAAGGACCTGTTCCGGAGAGGTGATGACCGGGTCCGGGCAGTGCGGGTCGATCTCGATGTTCCCGATGGAGGCGAGTCTTCCTCTTCTCATATCACGGTTCCTCCTTTAACACTCTCTGGGCCCGGAGCCACTCCGTGGGGCTGGTCCCCATGACCTTCCGAAAGACCTTGTTGAAATATTTCGGGTCCTCGAACCCGTGCTTCTTCGCCACTTCCTTGATGGTGCGCTGTTCTTCGAGCAGTTCCAGCGCCGTCGTGTACACCCGCACGTAGCGGACACATTCCGTGATGCCGATGCCCACGTCCTTTTTGAAGACGCGGCTGAGGTGGGCTTCGCTCACCCCGAGCATGTCGGCAATGGCGGAGGCGTAGAGCGATGTGCTGTATTTCTGCAGGATGATCTCCAGCGTCCCGGACGTGAGTTTGCTCCACTCCCGCTCCTCCTGAGCGGGGACCGGAAAGTGCGCGGTGAATCGCCCAAGCTGCGCGTCCAGCGCCTCTTCGATGGACCAGAAGTCGTTCGCCGGCGGCGCCCCGAGTTCCATGTACTCATTGATGCAGCAGGCGCAGCTGTAGATGGCCTGGAGCTGGGAGCGGACCAGACGGTAGAAGGCCGTATTCTGATACAGCTTGACGTGGCGGAGATAGATGTCTTCCAGGATCTCCCGGACCGCCCGCTCCTGGTTGCGGATGAGGGCCCGCAGCAGCGGCAGGTACAGGGCGTTCACCTCCTGCACCGGCGCCTCCTGTCCGAAGGTGTGCCGCTGGATGAAAGTGACGGACTGGATGCTGTGGTGGGAGTGGAAAAACGCGTAGGGTTCCAGGGACGCGACCTTCTCGTACTCTTCGGGCAGGTTCGTGCTCCCGATGATCTCGCTGAGGAACAGCACGACGTCCGTCTCGCCGATGTGACTGAGCCGGTTCTGGAGCTCTTCCAGGATGCCGTTGATGCGCAGGAACCCCTCCCCCAGAATGGAGGTGGGGACTTCGACGAAGAGGCAGTATGCCCGCTCCGTCTCCTGCACGACGTTGCCGGAGCCGATGGCGTCCACCGCGTGCTGCATGGACTTTTCCGCCTTTTCCCGGGCGGCGCCTTCCGGCCCTTTGCGGAACACCGCTCTCAACAGAAGCATGGGGAACGGCGGGGCCACGCGCGAGACCCGGTCGAGGACGCTGCGGAACGGGTCCTCTTCGGAGTGCTCCGGGAAAATGCCGCGGTCGTAAAGCTGCTGGTTCCGGAAGACCTGTTCGAGCGTCTCCATGAGGGTCTTTGCCGTAAGGTCGTTCCAGGCGATGACCCGGAACGCTTTCCGGTCCTCCTCCGACACGAGGTTCTGCTCGTAGGGCACGAGGATGATCCGCATGGGGGACGACACGTGGCGATACATCTCCAGGACCGCTCCGATGGTCTGGCCCGGCATGTAGTCGACGACGATGAGGGCGTCCGGGTTGATCTTCCGGATGGCGGAGATACTGTAATAGCTGTTCAGTCCGACGATGAGGTGGTACCCCAGTTCCTTCCACGGGATGAGCCGCTGGATGACTTTGCTTTTGTAGTACCCCTGGCAGATGACCAGGACTTTCTTTTCGTCCATAAACTGTTATGCGTCGTATTCTCCGTAGTCGACGCCGACGTCGACGGCATGGACGTCCGCGAGGACCTTGTCTTTGCGGAAGCGGCGTTTTTTGTAGAGGACCACATCGCCGTGGGCGCAGCCGCTGTTCCACAGATGGTTCATGCGCTTCTGGCCCTTCGGGTTTTCCAGGCGCCAGAACGTCGTGTTCTCTTTTTCGCACTCGATTTCGGCGGTCATGATATATTTGCGGTTAGAGAGCCGGGCGTGCCAGACGACCTTGTCGTCCAGCTCTTCGAAGCTGTACTTCGAGCGGGCCAGTGTCCAGACCTTCGAGAAGTTGAACTCATACTCCTTGCCGTCCTTGTAGAAACAGCCGAGCAGGATGCGTCCGACGGGGATGCCCATGGCGGAGGGCCGGCCGCCGCCGATGTTGAAGATGGTGTCCTTCAGCTGTTTGCCGGTTTTGTTGTCGGTCAGATGGCTGGAGGAGAGCCACATCCAGGGGGACGTGAAGTCGCGGCCCCAGTTCTTGTCCTGATAGCCGTTGGAGGTGTCCGTCGTGGCCACTTTGAACTTCTCGCCGTTGAAGGTGATGGTGCCGGTGTACTTCGTGAGCATGCCGTTGGAGTGCCAGGCCATGTCGAGCAGTTTTAGCGCCCGCATGGGGGCGGCAGTGGCAAAGCCCACGTTCCAGGCGACTTTCGGTTTGATCTTGATGTCCCATTCCATGTCGCCGGCGTCACTCATCCATTCGGGATGGGCCGCGGCGTCTTCGGCGGAAATGTGGACGGAGCCGCGCATGACTTTCTCATCGCAGTAGCAGTCTCCGGCCTTCACATAGAACGGCGCGCCCTTTTTGACTTTGACGCCCTTTTCCTTCCAGCCGAAGAAGCGGTGGAGCTGCGCCGTGCCGCCTTCGCCCCAGGAACCGACGTTGACCATGATGTAGGAGGGG
>CAJGDU010000220.1 GCA_904502175.1 Clostridiaceae bacterium | reverse complement strand
TCCGGCGGCTGTATCCCCGCTTCGCACTTCGACGTCCAGATGGACTATGAACACCTCGCCGAGATCGGCTCCATTATGGGCTCCGGCGGACTCATCGTCATGGATGAGGACAACTGCATGGTCGACATCGCGAAGTTCTTCTTAAAGTTCACCTGCGATGAGTCCTGCGGTAAATGTACCCCCTGCCGCATCGGCACCAAGAGAATGCTCGAGATCCTCGATAAGATCACCGAAGGCAAGGGCACGCTCGAAGACATCGACAAGCTGGAAGACCTCGCTTACTACATCAAGGAAAACGCCCTCTGCGGCCTTGGCCAGACGGCCCCGAACCCGGTCCTTTCGACCATCCGGTTCTTCCGCGATGAGTATGAGTCCCACATTGTCGACCGGCACTGCCCGGCAGCGGTCTGTAAAGAGCTGTTCCAGTATGTGGTCGACCCCGACAAGTGTATCGGCTGTACGCAGTGTCTCAGAAACTGCCCGCCGTTCGCCATCTCGAAGACCGACTACATCGCCGAAGGACACAAGCTTCCGTCCGTCAAGATCGACACGGACAAGTGTATCAAGTGCGGCGCCTGCATCGAGAACTGTAAGTTCGATGCGATTTCACGGCAGTAAGGAGGATTGTTCATGGATACCATTACTTTAAAAATCGATGGAGTAGAAGTGACGGTCCCGAAGGGGTATACGGTTTTACAGGCAGCCCATGAAGCCGCCATCAAGATCCCGACACTCTGCTACCTGAAAGAGATCAACGAGATCGGCGCCTGCCGCATGTGTCTCGTCGAAGTAAAAGGCTCTCCGAAGCTTGCCGCGGCCTGCGTATTCCCGGCCGGCGACGGCATGGAAGTCTTCACCAACACGCCCCGGATCATCGCGAACCGGAAAAAGACCCTGGAGCTCATCCTCTCCAACCACAGAAAAGAATGCCTTTCCTGCGTGCGTTCGGGCAACTGCGAACTGCAGCAGCTCTGCCGCGAGTACGGCATCGAGGATGAAAACTACTATGCGGGCGCGAACCCCGATTTCGAGATCGACACCTCCGCCGCCCACATGGTCCGGGACAACACGAAGTGCATCCTCTGCCGCCGCTGCGTCGCCGCCTGCTCGGTGAACCAGGGCATTGGCTGCATCGGTCCCAACAACCGTGGTTTCGACACCACCATCGGCTCTGTCTTTGACCTGCCGCTGGCCGACACCTCCTGCGTCCACTGCGGACAGTGCATTACCGCCTGCCCCGTCGGCGCGCTCTACGAGAAAGACGCTGTGGACGATGTCTTTGCGGCGATCCACGATCCCGACAAGCACGTC
Source organism: Clostridiaceae bacterium (assembly GCA_904502175.1). Taxonomy (GTDB): domain Bacteria; phylum Bacillota; class Clostridia; order Oscillospirales; family Acutalibacteraceae; genus RUG420. The sequence goes on along the minus strand of CAJGDU010000220.1, from coordinate 1,431 downwards.
CTCGTCCAGGTGGCCCCCGCCGTCCGCGCCGGTCTTGCCGAAGAGTTCGGCAAACCCATCGGCACCGACGCCCAGGGCAAAATGGCTGCTGCCATGCGCCGCCTCGGCTTCGACAAAGTCTTTGACACCCTGTTCTCCGCAGACCTTACCATCATGGAAGAGGCGCATGAGTTCATCGACCGCGTCGCCAACGGCGGCACGCTGCCCATGATCACCTCCTGCTCCCCCGGATGGATCAAATTCTGCGAGACCTACTATCCGGACATGCTTCCCAACCTGTCCACCTGTAAATCGCCCCAGGGCATGTTCGGCGCCGTGGCCAAGAGCTACTATGCCGAAAAAGAGGGCATCGACCCGAAGGATATCGTCATGGTCTCCATTATGCCCTGTACCGCGAAGAAGTTCGAGTACGGCCGTCCCGAGATGAACGTCAACGGGCTCCGTGACAACGACTTCGTCCTGACCACCCGCGAGTTCGGCCGCATGATCAAGATGGCCGGCATCAACTGGGATATGCTTCCCGAAGAAGACTTCGACCTTCCGCTCGGTCTCGGCACCGGCGCGGCCGTCATCTTCGGCGCCACCGGCGGCGTCATGGAAGCTGCCCTTCGTACCGCGGTCGAGACCCTGACCGGCGAGGAACTGCCGAACGTCGACTTCGAAGACGTCCGCGGCCTCAAGGACATCCGCACCGCAACTTACGAAGTGGCCGGACTCACCGTCCGCGTCGCTGTCACCTCGGGCCTTGCCAATGCCCGCAAGCTCCTTGACATGGTCAAGGCCGGCGAGCTGGAAGTCGACTTCATCGAAGTCATGGCCTGCCCCGGCGGCTGCGTCAACGGCGGCGGCCAGCCCCAGGTCCACGCCGATATCCGCAACTTCATGGATATCCGCGCCGAGAGAGCGAAAGTCCTCTACGCGCTGGACAAGGGCGCTGCCATCCGGAAGTCCCACGAGAACCCCGCCGTCAAGGAGATCTACGAGACCTTCCTCGGCGAACCGGGCTCCCACCTGTCCCACAAGCTGCTTCACACCGAGTACACCCCGCGCAAAGTCAACGGGAACTGGGAGAAGTAAGCTGCCCCTTTGAAAGTGAAAAGACCCCCGGGCTCATGCCCGGGGGTTTTGCCGTGCAATGGGAAGGCGGCATGGCTTCACCACGGTCCGACCCCCGAAGCCCACAGCCCTCAACCTTGCGCGTTGCGCAACCATGACGCCGGACCGAACCTTAGGTGAAGCATGCCGCCTTCCTTGACATCGGCGCCCCAGAGTGCTATAACTTGTGGCGATATCTCGAAACTGAGGTGATATTTATGAAGAGAACCATCGCCCGTGTCGTGGCTATGCTCATGACGCTCCTGCTCCTTCTGCCGCTGGCGGGCTGCAAGTCCGCGGTGGACAAAATGGATGAGGCCGTGAACGGCGGCCTCG
>CAJGDU010000219.1 GCA_904502175.1 Clostridiaceae bacterium | reverse complement strand
CTCGGTCACGAGTTTATAGACCAGTTCTTTCTTGCCCAGATAGTGGCCGCCGCCGAAGGCGTCCAGGAAGTGCTGGGCAGGGGAGTCGGTGGGCTTCGTGGCGCCCTGGATGCCGCCCTCCGCCATCATGGTGTTGGCGTCGCCGAGGCGCAGTTTCGTCGCCATGAGCACCGAGGCCCCGGCGTTGTCCGCCTCAATGGCAGCCGCGCAGCCGGCCCCGCCGCCGCCGATGATCAGAACGTCGACGTCGTAGTCGATATGGTCGAGGTTCACATCGCCCTCGTGCAGCCGCGCCCGGCCCATGAGGGTCTCCGCGAGCTCGGTGTTCACCCGCTCGCCCTTGTTCGCGCCGGCCCGCAGTTCCGTGTACCGGTCCGTGCGGTAGTCCGGGTGGAAGCCCTTCAGCAGGACTTCCTTCTCCTCGGCCGTCATCCGCTCGGGCTGCAGCGCCGTGTTCGCCTCTCGTTTTTCGGCAACTTTCTCAAGGGAAAGCTGTAAGTAATCCGGATACATCTCTTTCCCTCCTCAAGCTTCAATGTCGCGGTCGTTGTACAGCGCGCGGATCTCGTCGTCGGACTTTGCCATGAGCGCGCGGACGTCTTCGAGCAGATCGCCCTTCTTCACCTCAGCCACCCGCTCTTTCAAATGGGCAGCCTCGGGGGCGATGTACTTCCCGTTCAAGCGCCGGGCCAGCATGGCCACCTCGGGGTGGGAGATGCCGGCGGGGCAGCGGGAGGCGCAGCAGTTGCACATGATGCAGTCGAAGGACTTCTCGGCACAGGCCTTGAAGTCGCCCTTCTGCGCGTCGTGGATGTACCCCATGACGTCGAGGCCCTGGGTGCACGTCGCGGTGCAGGTGTTGCAGCTGACGCAGGAGTAGATCTCCGGGTACAGGTGCTTGATCATGTCCGCGGTGGGTTCGATCTCATTGAGGTCGTACGCCTGCTTCTCCAGCGGGAAGTAGGAGATGGTGGAGATGTACATGCGGTCCTGCACGCGGGTCTCGCAGCCGAGACAGTAGTGCAGCTGGCGCTCGCCCTTAATGCGGTACACCATGGCGCACGCGCCGCAGAAGCCGTGGCGGCAGCCGATGCCCCGGGTGGGTGCATAGCCGCAGTACTCCAGCGCCTTCAGCATGGTCATGTTGTCCGGGACGCGGTACCGCTTGCCGTACAGGTTGATGGTAATGAGCTTCGGCTCAACTTTTTCGGCCATGGGGTCCTCCTCAGATCATCTCTTCCGGGTGGAAGACTTCGTCGAATTTTTCAGGGGTCAGGAAGCCGAGACGGACGCAAGCCTCCTTGAGGGAGATGTTCTCCTCAAACGCGAGGTGCGAGGTCTTGGCGGCGTTCTCATAGCCGATGTACGGGTTGAGCGCCGTGACCAGCATGAGGGAGTTGTGCAGGTTGTCGTGCATCTTCTCCTTGTTCGCGGTAATGCCGTAGACGCACTTTGTGCGGAAGGACACGATGGACTCGGCCAGAAGCCGCGCGGACTGCAGGAAGTTGTACGCCATGACGGGCATGAACACGTTCAGTTCAAAGTTGCCCTGGGAGGCGCCCATGCCGACGGCCACGTCGTTGCCCATGACCTGGACGGCCACCATGGTCACCTGCTCGCACTGGGTCGGGTTGACCTTGCCGGGCATGATGGAGGAGCCGGGCTCGTTCGCGGGGATGTTGATCTCGCCGAGGCCGACGCGGGGGCCGGAGGCCAGCCAGCGGATGTCGTTGGCGATTTTCATCATGTCGCAGGCGAGCGCCTTGACGGCGCCGTGGGCCACCACGATCTCATCCTTGGAGGTGAGCGCGTGGAACTTGTTCTCGGCGGTCACGAAGTCCTTGCCGGTGAGGGCGGAGACCTTCTCCGCGACCTTCACGTCAAAGCCCTTCGGCGCGTTCAGGCCGGTGCCGACGGCGGTACCGCCGAGGGCGAGGGCCTTGAGCGGCTCGACCGTGAGTTTCAGGAGCTCCACGTCCTTCTCGAGGGAGCTTCTCCAGCCGGAGATCTCCTGAGAGAAGCTGATGGGCACGGCGTCCTGCAGGTGGGTCCGGCCGGACTTGACGACGCCCTCGTTCTCCTTCTCGAGGCGTTTGAACTCTGCAATGAGGTCTTCCACCGCCGGGAGCAGCTTGTCTTCCACGGCGAGCACCGCGGCGATGTGCATGGCGGTGGGGAAGGTGTCGTTCGAGGACTGGGACATGTTGATGTCATCGTTCGGGTGGCAGAGCTTCTCGACGCCGGCAATGGCGTTGGCCCGGTTCGCGATGACCTCGTTGGTGTTCATGTTGGACTGGGTGCCCGAACCGGTCTGCCAGACGACCAGCGGGAAGTTGTCGTTGAGCTTCCCGGCAATGACCTCGTCGCAGGCCTCCAGGATGGCGGCCAGCTTCTCGGCCGTCATCTTTTCGGGGTTCAGTTCGTGGTTCGCCTGGGCGGCCGCCTTTTTCAGGATGCCGAAGGCGTGGGTGATCTCGCGGGGCATGGTCTCGATGTCCACGCCGATCTCAAAATTCTCGTGGGAACGCTGGGTCTGGGCCGCCCAGTATTTGTCGGCCGGGACCTTCATTTCCCCGAGGGAATCGTGTTCAATACGGTATTTCTGTTCGCTCATTCTGCAACAGCTCCTTTGTGTGATTTCGTTACGGTTCTATTGTGCCATTTTCCCGCGCATGCCGTCAATATAATATTGTTTTTTATTTAACAAAATTACAATATTATAAAGAAAGACCGCCCGGACAGGGCGGTCGTTTTCATTCTCT
>CAJGDU010000218.1 GCA_904502175.1 Clostridiaceae bacterium | reverse complement strand
CGGAAGACATAGACCGTGTCCTCTTCGACCGCTTTGGTGGTGCGGCGGTTGGCCGTCGTGTTCAGGCGCAGTTTTTCGACCGACTGGGCCAGGACCGCGAACCCGTTTTCCGCGGTGCCGTCCTCAATAGCGGAGCGCATGGTCTTGAGTTCCTGTACGGCGATGCGCATGGTCTTCTCCTTGTCGAAGACTTCGTGGAAGCCGTTGCCCACGTGCTCCAAAAGGAGGCCGATGACCGTCAGGCGCTCGTCGAACCGGGCAAGACGCGCCCGCTCCACGATCTCGTCGGAGATGTCGCCGGCAAGGATCTTGTCGATCTGATAGTCGGACTTGTACTTGTTATAAAGGTCATAGTAGATCGCGAACTCTTCCGCGATGCGGTTGTTCTGCAGGTACTGGTGCACCAGCTCCGCCGTCACCGGGAAGTCGTGCTGCTCGTAGAGCTTGATGATGTCGGAGAGGTCCTCCCAGCCGCGGGCGGTGACGAAGGTCTTGCCGTCCACCGTGGTCTGGACCAGGTAGAAGTCCTGGTTCTTGATGGAGAGGTACGTGGTGATGGCCGGGTGCACCTTGGCCTCATAGGCATACTCTTTCCAGGCCTTGAAGTCCGGTTCCACGTCCACCCGTTTCAGACGGTCCCAGGTGACGATGTCGAACTCACGGACCGAGTTGTTGTACTCGGGCGGGTTACCGGCCGTGACGACGATCCAGCCGTCGGGGATGCGGTGCATGCCGAAGGTCTTGAACTGCAGGAACTGCAGCATGGAGGGCGCCAGGGTCTCCGAGACACAGTTGATCTCATCGAGGAACAGGATGCCCTCTTTCTTTCCGGTGCGCTCCATCTCCTCATACATGGAGGAGATGATTTCCGACATGGTGTATTCGGACACCCGGACGTTCTGTCCCCCGTAGACCTTGTCCGCAATGAAGGGCAGGCCGAGGGCGCTTTGGCGGGTGTGGTGGGTCATGGAGTAAGAGACCAGCGCGAGGCCCAGTTCGGAGGCGATCTGCGCCATGATGGCCGTCTTGCCGATACCGGGAGGGCCCATCAGGAAGACCGGACGCTGCCGTTCCACCGGAATGACATACTCCCCGACCTCGTTGCGGGTCAGGTAAGACTTCACCGTGAATTTGACTTGTTCTTTTGCTTCTCGGATATTCATACTAAGTCCTCTTCCTCCAGTACCAGTTTGATGGCCCACGGGGGCACTTCGGGTTCATAGGTTTCATCCCGCATGAAAACGAATGCGGTATCGTAAGGCGGTTTGCGTTTCGGGAAGGCCCCGAAGCCGTCCGTGAAGTAGAGCAGTCCCTTGAGTTTCCGGAACCGCTGCTCGTCGAGGAGCGTGTTCACATACTCGAAGACCGGACGGAAGTCCGTGCCGCCCTTTCCCTTCAGTTTCAACTTGGCGATGTACTCCTCCAGATGCGACAGGTCCTCGATGTAAGTGACCTCCTGGACCTCCATATCGGCCTGGATGAGATACAGGTTGACCTTGGAGAAGAAGTTCTCGGAGTCCTTCAGGATGTTGTAGGTCTTCTGCATGAACTTCTGGATGAGGTCGCCGCTGGTGGACGCGGACGTATCGATGGCGATGACGAAGTCGCGGATGCGGTTCACTTCCTTGTACTCCAGCGGTTCCACGAGGGGCATATCGCCGTAGAGTTCCAGGCCGTAGGTGTAGAACACGTTGTCGAACTCGTCATCGTTGATCATGATCTCTTCGCCGAGGACGGAGAACTTGCGCAGGAACGACGCGTAGTCATAGCGCTCCCGGTGCAGTTCCTTCAGCTCCATGAGCATGGAGCCCTTTTCGGAACCCGCTTTGCGGGAAGAGGTCTCCATGTCGACTTCGATGCGTTTGGAGATGTCCTCCCACTCCTGCTCTTTCTGAGACTTTTCGTCTCCCCCGCCGTTGTCCTGGGGCGGGAGCTCCTCGTCGGGGTCGTGGTCGGGGTCCCGGTTCTCCTGCGGGTCTTTCACAGGACCCGGATCGTCGCTGGAATCGTGGAAATACCAGAGGTCGTGCATGTCTGCTTTGAACCAGGCCTGCAGCCCCTGCAGCTCCTCTTCCGTTTTCTCGTTCTCGATGAGCCAGCGATAGATGCGCTCTGCCGTCAGGGCGCGGAACGGGAGGCCGAGGCTCTGCAGGACCTCTTTCTGGTGTTTCTCCCGCTCGCAGCGGAAGCAGTCGAGATCCTGCTCATTGATGAGGTTCTCGACCGCGATGTCGACCGCCAGGTCCCAGCAGGCCTGGTTGACGGCCTCGTGGATGAACGCGTGCTGGAAAATGCAGTGCAGGACCACGTGGAGCAGGTCCCGCGCAACGACGGTCTTTTCCTGCTGGTACTCATGGATGAGGAACTCCGGTTTGTAAAACAGGAACCGGCCGTCCGTGGCGAGATCCAGCGCCCCCGGCACTGGCATGAGGTGGAACACCGCGGTGTCGAGATAGCGCATGTTCACGACGATGGTACTGCGGGACAGGATGATGATGCGTCGGGCGATCCGGTCGAGCCGCGCCTCTTCTTCGGTCATCTGGGGCTCCTGAAATTCTTCCGGCATCCGTCGTCACTTCCTTTCCTTGTGCCTAAAGGGGTTTATAACTCGAACTCGTCGGTGGGGTCAGCGGACATGCCGCTCTTGTGGCGGTGGTTCATGAGGACCGCCTTGGCCTTCACGTTGCCTTTTTTGTTGGCATAGGTGAAGACTTCATCGAACACGCGGTCGATATTGTCCTGAAGAAAATCGAAATTCAGAATCTTGT
>CAJGDU010000217.1 GCA_904502175.1 Clostridiaceae bacterium | reverse complement strand
GTCCCCGCCGAGCGCATCGACGCCGCCGGCGACATCGCCCACATGACGGTCCCCTACGGCCTCTACCTGGAAGACTACCGCTTTCTCGAAGAGGAAGTCGAGGAAATCGCCCACATCGACCTCATCGACGAGGCCCTGCAGGGCAAGGACCGCACCAAAGGCATCGTCCACATCTATCTCGAACCGGGCATGAACCCCGGAGAGGCGCTCGCCTTTCTGAAGGAACAGTATGCCCGCGCCGGCATCCGCTCCGAGCTGGAGGTCATCCCCTGCCGGAACGAGGACTGGCAGAACAACTGGAAGAACTACTTCAAGCCCACGGAAGTCGGGAAGAAACTCCTCATCCAGCCCGTCTGGGAGGAGGAGCTCCCGGAGGCGGAGACCGACGCTTCCCGGAAGACCCTGTACCTGGAACCGGGCCTGGCCTTCGGCACCGGCACGCACGAGACCACGCGGCTGTGCCTCGAGGCCCTGGAGGACCTCATCCGCGGCGGCGAGACCGTCCTGGACCTCGGCTGCGGCAGCGGCATCCTCTCCATTGCCGCCCTGCTCCTCGGCGCCTCCCGGGCGGAGGGCGTGGACATCGACGAGCTCGCGGTGAAGACCGCCGTCGAGAACGGGAAGCGAAACGGCTTTGCGCCCCCGGTCCTCACCTACCGCTGCGGCGACATGGCAAAGCAGGTCTCCGGCACCTTCGACCTCATCGTCGCGAACATCGTGGCGGACATCATCGTCCTCTTCTGTGAGACCGCCCGGCAGTTCCTGCACGAGGGTTCGGTCTTCCTGGTCTCGGGCATCATCAAAGACCGCGAACAGGACGTCCTGGACGCCTTTGAAAAATATGGCTTCCGGGTCGTTTCCCGCCGACAGGACGGCGAGTGGCTCTGCTTCACGGTCCAGTAAAGCAAAAGAAAAAACCGACGCAGTTTTGCGTCGGTTTTCTTTTTGTCATTTAAGAGCGTTCCGCGATCTCCTTCTGGACCTTCTCGATGAAGGCCTCGAGGCTCATGGTCGTGGTCTCGCCGGAGCGGTCCCGGACGGAGACGTCGCCGGTCTCGGACTCTTTCGGCCCGAGGATGAGCATGTAGGGCACGCGGTCCACCTGCTGGGCCTCGCGGATCTTGTAGCCGATCTTTTCGCCGCGGTCGTCGAGGAGGACGCGGACGCCGGCTTTCCGGAGGGCGGTGTAAACGTCTCTGGAATAGTCCATGGTCTTCTCGGAGACCGGAAGGACCTTGACCTGCGTGGGCGCGAGCCATGTGGGGAACTTGCCTGCGTACTGCTCGGTCAGCATGCCGATGAAGCGCTCGAAGGAGCCGAAGCCGGCCCGGTGGATCATGATGGGGCGTTTCTTCTCGCCGTCGGTGTCCACGTACTCGAGCTCAAAGTTCTGCGGCAGCTGGAAGTCCAGCTGGATGGTGCCGCACTGCCAGGTGCGGTCGAGGCAGTCGGTGAGGTGGAAGTCGATCTTCGGGCCGTAGAAGGCGCCGTCGCCCTCGTTGACCGTGTACTCCATGCCCATGGAGTCCAGGGCCACCCGCAGACCTTCCGTCGCGAGCTCCCAGTCCTCGTCGGAACCCATGGAGTCCTCGGGACGGGTGGACAGTTCCACCTTGAAGGGGAAGCCGAACTGCTTGTAGTAGTCCGTGATGAGCTGGGTGGTCTTCGTGACCTCTTCGGTGATCTGGTCGGGACGGACGTACAGGTGGGCGTCGTCCTGCGTGAAGGCGCGGACCCGGAACAGGCCGTGGAGGGCGCCTCTCAGCTCATGCCGATGGTCGTGGCCGGCCTCCGCGAGACGGAGGGGCAGGTCGCGGTAGCTCCGCGGCTGGCTCTTGTAGACCAGGCAGGCGCCGGGGCAGTTCATGGGCTTGACCGCAAAGTCTTCCTCATCGATGAGGGTGGTGTACATGTTCTCTTTATAGTGGTCCCAGTGGCCGCTGGTCTCCCAGAGTTTCCGGGACAGGATGGTCGGGGTCTCGATCTGCTCGTAGCCGTACTCGGCCTGCTTCTCTCTCCAGTACTCCATGAGGGCGTTCTTCAGGAGCATGCCGTTGGGCAGCCAGAACGGGAAGCCGGGGCCTTCGTCGACCATCATGTAGAGCTGCATCTCTTTGCCGATGCGTCTGTGGTCTCTCTTTTCGGCTTCGGCGATGAGCCGCTCGTACTCTTCGAGCTCGTCCTTCGTCTTGAAGGCCACGCCGTAAATACGGGTGAGCATCTTGTTGTTCTTGTCGGCTCTCCAGTAGGCGCCGGACTGCGAGGTGACCTTGAAGGCCTTCAGGGCCTTGGTGTAGGTGATGTGCGGGCCGGTGCACATGTCGATGTAGTCGCCCTGCTGGAAGAAGCTGATCTCCTCGTCCTCGGCGAAGTCGTCGATGTGCTCGAGTTTGTACTTCGCGTGCCGCTCCGCCATGAGGGCCTTGGCCTCGTCGCGGGGCAGGATGAAGGACTTGAAGGGCAGGTTCGATTTGACGATTTTGCGCATTTCGTCTTCGATGCGCTGCAGGTCCTCGTCGGCGAGTTTCACATCGCCCAGGTCCACGTCATAGTAGAAGCCCTTGTCCGTGGCGGGACCAAAGGCAAAGTCCGCTTCCGGCCAGAGGTTCTGGATGGCCTGCGCCATGATATGAGCAGCGGAGTGGCGGATGACCTCGAGTTCTTCCTCGGGAGGACATACCACGGTTTCGCTGTGTGCGTTGATGATTTTCATAGAGTCCGACTCCTTCTTTTAATTAAGAAGGATTCTACACCGAACCGAAGGATTATGTCAACCGGGAGAGCTGTTC
>CAJGDU010000216.1 GCA_904502175.1 Clostridiaceae bacterium | reverse complement strand
GCTTCTTCCATGAAGTGGGTGATGAACACGACGGTCTTGTTCATCTCGTCGTGCATCTTCCGGATGACACGCATGATGTCCCGGCGGCCCTTCGGGTCCAGCATGGCGGTGGACTCGTCAAACAGGACGCACTCCGGTTTCATGGCCAGGATGCCGGCGATGGCGACCCGCTGCTTTTGTCCGCCGGACAGTTTATGGGGTTCATGTCCCCGGTACTTGTACATGCGGACCGCCTTCAGGGCGCTCTCCACGCGGGCACGGATCTCCTCCGGCGGGAACCCGAGGTTCTCCGGTCCGAAGGCCACGTCCTCCTCGACCACGGTGGCAACGATCTGGTTGTCCGGGTTCTGGAAGACCATGCCGACTTTCTGGCGCAGTTCCAGGAGCCGGGTCTCGTCCCGTGTGGGGATGCCGTAGACCGTGATGTCCCCGAAGTCCGGGATGAGGATGCCGTTGCAGAGCTTGGCGAAGGTGGATTTGCCGGAGCCGTTGTGGCCGAGGACCGCCACACATTCCCCGTCATAAATGTCCAGGGTCAGGTGGTCCACCGCCAGCGGGGCGCCGCAGGCCTCGAAGGCCTCCTTCGTCATGTCCTCCGGCAGCTCCTCATAGGTGAAGCTGACATCGCGGAGCTGGATGACGGCGTCGCGGGTTTCTGTGTTCATAGGGACTCCCTTTCTTTAGAAGTCTCGGGCGCTCCAGATGGCGGAGGCGCCGCAGGGCAGGCACATGCCGGTCTCAGTGGTGGGCAGGCCGATCTCGTCGCAGGAGACGGTCCCGCCGTGGGACGGCACGATGGTGCTGCCGAGGATGTATTGCATGACAGACGGGCTGAGCCCGGTGGTGTACGAGTTGATGAGGACCATGAGCGGGTCATCGGAGAGGACCTGTTCACAGGTGGAGACGAATTCGTAGACCTTCTCCTCCAGCTTCCAGACTTCCCCGCCCGGGCCCCTGCCGTAGGACGGCGGGTCCATGATGAGGATGTCGTAGTGGTTGCCTCTTCGGATCTCTCTCTGGACGAACTTCATGCAGTCGTCCACCAGCCAGCGCACGTTGCCGTCCGCCACGCCGGAGAGCCGGGCATTGTCCTTCGCGTAGGCCACCATGCCCTTGGAGGCGTCGACGTGGACCACGGAGGCACCCGCCTTCAGAGCGGCGACGGTGGCGCCGCCGGTATAGGCAAAGAGGTTCAGGACCTTCACGTCGTCCCGGCCGGACTTCCCGATGACTTCCCGCAGGTAGTCCCAGTTGACGGCCTGCTCCGGGAAGAGCCCGGTGTGCTTGAAGCCCATGGGTTTGATCTTGAAGGTCAGGTCCTTATAGGCGATGTTCCACTCCTCGGGGAAGTTCCGATAGACTTCCCACTGGCCGCCGCCTTTGGCGCTGCGGTGGTAGCGGGCGTCCGCCTTTTTCCACGAAGGGTGGCGCTTCGGCGTCTTCCAGATGACCTGCGGGTCCGGGCGGATGAGGAGGATGTCTCCCCACCGCTCCAGCCGCTCTCCGTCGGAAGAGTCGAGGAGCTCGTAGTCCTTCCAGTCTGTCGTAAATCGCATGTCAGATGAGTCTCTCCCTCACGACTTCGGCGATCTCATTGCCGAGCCGTTCGATCTGTTCGGTATCTTTTCCCTCCAGCATGACCCGGACCAGGGGCTCGGTGCCGGAGACACGGACCAGGACCCGGCCGGTGTCGCCCAGTTCCTTCTCCGCCTCTTCGACCGCGTGCCAGACTTCTTTGTCTTCCGGAAGCCGGACCTTGCCGATGTTGGAAACTTTCACGTTGATGAGGACCTGCGGGTACACTTCCATGCAGGAGGCCAGCTGAGACAGGCTCTTGCCGGAGCGCTTCATGGCCTTCAGGACCTGGATGGCGGAGAGTTCTCCGTCGCCGGTGGTGGCGTAGTCCAGGAAGATGACATGGCCGGACTGCTCACCGCCGATGGTGTAGCCGTTCTCGAGCATGTTCTCCAGGACATAGCGGTCCCCCACCTTGGTCTTCTCGCAGTGGATGCCCTCTTCTTCGGCAAACTTGAAGAAGCCCATGTTGCTCATGACGGTGACCACGACCGTATCGCTCTGCAGGGTCCCCTTCTCTTTCATATCCTTCGCGCAGATGGCGATGATCTTGTCGCCGTCCACGACGTCGCCGTGTTCATCGACGGCGATGAGCCGGTCGGCGTCTCCGTCGAAGGCGAAGCCGACGGTGCACTCGTTCTCACGCACGAACTTCTGCAGGTTTTCCACATGGGTGGAGCCGCAGTTGTCGTTGATGTTGAGGCCGTCCGGTTCCGCGGCGAGGACCAGGGTCGTGCAGCCGAGGTACTCGAAGAGTTTCTTGGCGGTGGTGCTGGCGGCGCCGTTGGCGCAGTCGATGGCGACCCGCATCTCGTTGAAGCGGTATTCCGTGGTGGCCAGCAGGTGGTTGATGTAGTCCCGGTGGGCGGTCTCCGCGTAATGGGTGATGCGCCCGACTTCCGCGCCCACCTTGACGGGCGGGATGCGGACTTCGTCCAGGATGATGGCTTCTATTTCTTCTTCGACGGCGTCCGGGAGTTTGAACCCGTCCCGCTTGAAGATCTTGATGCCGTTGTATTCGAAGGGGTTGTGGGAGGCGGAGATCATGATGCCCGCGTCATAGCCGTAATGCTTGACGAGGTAGGCCACCGCCGGGGTCGGGATGACACCGAGCGTGAGGACGTCCGCGCCGACGGAACAGAGTCCGGCGGCCAGGGCCGACTCGAGCATATCGCCCGAGAGACGGGTGTCCGCGCCGATGAGGACCTTCGGATGTTTGTTT
>CAJGDU010000215.1 GCA_904502175.1 Clostridiaceae bacterium | reverse complement strand
TCACAATTTGGCAATAGTATTTCCCAATATTTGTGAAACATTTATGAACGAAATATCACATTTTGTCACTTTTTCAGAAAACTGTCTAAAGGTAACGTCTTGTTTTCCTCTTTGAAGTGGCGGGACACCACCTGGAGCTCCCCATCCACCACAGAGGCGATGAAATAGCCGCAGTTTCCGATGGTGGTCTCCCACATTTTCTTCACGGGTCCGCCTTCCAGCAGCTGGTACATGGCGTGGAGCGTGCCGCCGTGGGCAACGACCAGGATCCTCTCGTCCGGGTCCTCTTCCTCCATGCGTTTGAGGTAGTTCCCCACCCGTTCGAACATGGCGTCGTAGGTTTCCGCACCCTCGGGGGCGATGTACGCCTCCGGGTCCAGGAAGAAATTCCTCATGTTCTCGCCGAGGTCCTCCACGCGCTTCCCTTCCAGCGGCCCGAAGTCATATTCGATGATCTCCTCCACGGGCTCTACGTCTTCTCTTGCAACGCCGGTGATCAGTTCCGCGGTCTGCATGGCCCGTTCCAGCGGCGATGCGCACACACGGTCAAAGACGATGCCCGCGGCGTCCAGTTCCGCCCTGGCGTGCATCGCCTGAGAAACTCCTTCTTCGGAGAGCGGGATGTTCTTCCGCCCCTGGAGCAGGTGTTTTTTGTTGTCCGCGGTCTGCCCGTGGCGCATGATGTACAGTTCCAAAGTCTTACTCCTTGTCGAAAAAAGCCCCGGGCCCTTTCTGACCCGGGGACTTTTCCATGTGTTTTATTCGTAGATGGGGTACTTGGCCACAAGGTTGGCAACGCGTTCGGACACGCTGTCCTTCTTGGCTTCGAAGTCCGTGGCAATGTCCCAGAGGCAGTCGGCGATGACCTTCATGTCCTCTTCGACCATGCCGCGGGCCGAGACCGCCGCCGTACCGACGCGGACACCGCTCGTAATGAACGGAGAGCGCGGGTCGTTCGGGATGGCGTTCTTGTTGATGGTGATGTGGGCTTTGTCGGCGTTGATCTGGAACTCCTTGCCGGTGAGGCCCTCAATGTTCGTGAGGTCCACGAGCATGAGGTGGTTGTCCGTGCCGCCGGAGACGAGCTTGAAGCCCTTCTCCATCATGTTGTCCGCCAGGGCCGCGCAGTTCTTGACGATCTGCTCCTGGTAGGTCTTGAACTCCGGCTTCAGGGCTTCGCCGAAGCAGACCGCCTTGGAGGCGATGACGTGCTCCAGAGGACCGCCCTGGCAGCCCGGGAAGATGGACTTGTTGAAGTTGAAGCGCTCGTTGGCTTCCGCGTTGCAGAGGATGAGGCCGCCGCGGGGACCGCGCAGGGTCTTGTGCGTGGTGGTGGTGACGACGTCCGCGTACGGAATGGGGCTCGGGTGCAGGCCCGCGGCCACGAGACCGGCAATGTGGGCCATGTCGACCCAGAGGACGGCGCCGCACTTGTCGGCAATTTCCCGGAAACGCTTGAAGTCGATGATGCGCGGGTACGCGGAGGCACCGGCAATGATCATTTTGGGCTTCTCCTCGCAGGCGAGCTTCTCGAGGGCGTCATAGTCGATGAAACCTTCGTCGTCCACACCGTAAGGGATGATGTTGAAGAAGCGGCCGGAGAAGTTGACGGGAGAACCGTGGGTCAGGTGTCCGCCGGCGTCTAAAGACATGCCGAGGATCTTGTCGCCGGGCTCGCAGACGGCCATGGTGACCGCCATGTTGGCCTGGGCGCCGGAATGCGGCTGGACGTTGGCATAGTCGCAGTCGAAGAGCTTCTTCGCGCGCTCAATGGCCAGGGTCTCCAGCTCGTCGACGACTTCGCAGCCGCCGTAGTAGCGCTTGCCCGAGTAGCCTTCGGCGTACTTGTTGGTGAGCACGGTGCCCATGGTCAGGATGACCGGTTCCGAGACGATGTTCTCGGAGGCGATGAGCTCAATGTTGCCCTGCTGCCGCTTGAACTCCTTGTATACGCCTTCCCCTACCTCGGGGTCGGCAGCGGCAATGGCCTTCATGATATCCTGGATCATTGGTAAAGATTCTCCTTATATACAAAATGGTATGATGCGTCGTTTCCGGAATATTATACCGTAATATTCCGCGGGTTCAATAGGTTTCTGCGAAAATCATTCGGCTTCTTCGACCGCGGTCCCGGCAAGCTCCGGGTCCTCCGGCAGAAGGATCTTCTGAATGACGAAGAAGGCGATGAACTGGAGCAGTCCGGCCGGTGCCATGACGAGCAGGCGGTTCAGCCATTCCGGAATGCTGAAATGTCCGAGCCAGCCGAAGATCATGCCCTGCAGCCAGGTGCTGAAGACGATGACGAGCGTCATCAGAATGAAGTACAGCACGAAGTGCCACCGCGGCGCGGAGGACTTGAAGGTGTACTTCTTGTTGAGGATGTACGTGACGATGTTCGCCGTGTAGTTCGAAATGAAGAACGGAAGCAGATAGCCCCAGGTCACGACACCGGCGACGACGTAGAGCGCCTGCTGTTCCGGGCTCAGCGTGCCGGGGTTGATGATCCAGGAGAGCCAGCCGGGCAGCGGCACCGTCATCCGGTCAAAGATGAGCGGCAGCACCAGCTGCAGGATGGTCTGGATGGTGAAGGCCACAATGCTGAACAGGCTGAACTTGCCGGCCTGCCAGACGGTCTTCAGGCCCTCTCTGCCCTCCACTCTGGCATCGATCTTGTCGAACAGTTTGGGTTGTTTCAAGGTCTTTTGCTCCGCCATGAAAATTCTCCTCTCGCAAAGTTACTCCAATATGATTACTCGTTTTTTCGTAGAAAAAGTTCGTCGAAGCAAGAATTGAGCTTTGAG
>CAJGDU010000214.1 GCA_904502175.1 Clostridiaceae bacterium | reverse complement strand
TGTTTTCCAAAACGCTTCATCAGCGGCTGGCGGCGGTCACCTATGGTCTGCTGCCCACCGATGCCGCGCTGAAAGCCGCTCATCAGAAACCGCAGGAGTCTACTATCTGGCAGGAGTCCAACTTCGTACGGGGCAAGTACTATGCCAATGAGGTGCGGGACGCCGGGGAGTACGGCGCCCCGGTCAAACCGGGGCAGGGCATCGACCTCTACGACCGGGCGAGCGGCACTTACCTGGAAGTAAATTCCCTGAATGTTTTCCTTCCGACCTATTCTTCTTTAGAAACCACGACCGAAAGGTCTGCGTTTGCCGACGCGGCTTCCTACGCTCCGCGGGCCGAAGAAATAGAAAAAGCACTGTTCGGTTATGCCAAAGGCCTGAAAAAGGATATTTCCAAACTGGACGGGGAAGTCGTGATGGCAGACGGGTCTTCGGTGGAAGCGGTGCCGCCAAAGCGAATGGTCTTCGTTCTGATCCTTCCGGAGGAGACCCCGCAAAACAAAGCCATTTTCGCCACACTGCAGCAGTCCGCCAAAGCGGCGGGCGAGCGCTATGGGGTCGAAGTGGTCTATCGCTATGAACAAAAGGCGCTGGTGGAACGGGGAGAGGAGTGATGAGTATGCCGGAAGTTCTCTGGATCAGCGGCCGTCTGCTCCTTTTGAGCGGGCTTCTGTTCCCGGTCTGCAAAACGGACCTGAAGTCTCGGCAGATCGGCAACCGGTGGTGCATCGCCCTGCTGGTTGCCGGTGTTTTTCTGGCTCTTTTGCAGCCACTGCTGAAACCTCCCGCGAACCAGGGGCTCGTTTTCTCGCTGCTGTCCTGCGGAGGCGGCGCGCTGGCGGCAGGTCTCACCGGGGTGCTGTGCCGGCTCATCGCACGCGAAGGGTTTGGTATGGGCGATGTGAAGTTGCTGCCCGGCCTCGGAGCTTTTCTGGGACTGGACCTGTTTTTGCGGGCCATGGCGGTGACCGGCCTGGTTTCTTTTATGACGGCGGTTGTTTTGCTGCTCACCCGTAAGCTGACCCGGACAGACAGCCTTCCGTTTGCGCCTTTTCTGACGCTGGGCGCGGTGGTATCTCAGGCGCTGGAATATGTTTCGTTATAACAAGGAGGCCTCATGAAAAAACAAGTGAATCGCCGGGGACTGCTCTCGTTTGGCATCGTGTTCCTCCTGCTTTCGTTTTGTGCCGGAGGATGGTTTCTGGTGCTGTCGGAACACCGGACCGATGTTTCCGAACTGGCGGAACAGAAAGCGCTGGCCAACGAAAAGTATGAAAAACAGATCTATGATGAAGCGCTGGCGGCTTATAAAACCGTGCTGGTCACGGACCCGGACGACCTTATCTCCATGGAGCGGGTGGCAGACATCTATCAGAAGACCGGTCAGGACACCAGTTGCATCGCCTGGTGCGAGCGGGTGCTCCATAAAGACCCGTCCAACCTGGCGGTTCGGCTGCTCGAGGCGCGTTCCTATGACGGTCTGAAGAAGGTGAAGTCTGCCATTTCGGTGCTGCAAAAGGCTTTGAAATCGGCGGGCGATGTGCCGGACACAGACCCGAAAAAACAGGAAATCAAGGCCTATCTTCTGGAACTGGAAGGCCGCTATGAGCTTTCCTATTTGTCTCTTTCCTGGGCGGCGCCGTGGTTTCCGTTGCCGGATGGGAGCTGGGCCGCGACGGTGGGCGAAGAAAACGCCCTCAGCGTTTACAGCGCCAAGGGCAAAGAAGTCGTGACAGGACCGTGGTCTTATTTGGGAGCGTCGGCCGACGATGACCGGCTCTTTCCGGTCCGGGAAGGAGAGCAGTGGTATTTCGTGGACGGAGCGGGAGAACGGCGGCTGGTGCCGGATGGTTCTTACCTGTCTCTGTATGCCTTTTCTGAGGGCCTTGCTCCGGCGAAACGGCTTTCCGGGCCGGAACCGGATGCCAAACCTGTTGCGGGCTATCTGGACAAAACGCTGAAGGAACAGCGGTTCGAGTTTGAAGAAGCGTATCCCATGGAAAGTGGAAAGGCGCTTGTGAAGAAGGACGGGGCATACCAGCTTCTGGATTCATCGCTCCAGGAACAAACCGTCTGCGCGTTTACCGCTGTGAAGGTCGACCCTTACGGAAGAGCGCTGCGCTATGGTCGCTTTATCGGGCGTCTTCCGGCAGAGGATGGCCAGCCGGAACGGTGGGGCATTTTTGCGGAAGACGGACAGCGAGTCGGAGACTTTTCTGCGGAGGAGATCCGTCTTCCGGAGTCAAAGACCGGGCCGCTGGCTTTTTGTCAGGAGGGTCTCTGGGGCTATGTCTCTCGAGACGGAGAAATGCTGATCGAACCGGTTTATGAAGAGACTCGCTCCTTTTCCAAAGGGCTGGGCGCGTTCCGACAGGACGGGAAGTGGGGGTACCTCAACAAGGACGGCGAACAAGTCATACCCCCGACCTTTGAAGACGCTTTGCCTTTTTCGGAACAGGGCAGCGCATTCGTAAAAAACACAGCCGGGTACAGTCTGCTGACGCTCAGCCGCTATATGGCCCGGTAATAAACCTGAATAATTAGAAAGAAGGAGACACCATGAATCAGAATGAGAAAACGAACAGCATGGTCTTTGAACGGGAAGATGTTTTTACCGCACAGAAGTATCTGCGCAACCTCGCCTGCGGCAGAAATCCGCTGGACGGGCAGGACCTGCCGGAAGGCGGAGTCCTGGCCGATGAAATGCTGCGCAGGGCCCTTCATCTGTCCGCCGACCTTCTGGACGCCTGGCTGGACAACGGCGGGTTCAATCGACGGCAGCCGTCCAGAACGCGTCCTTTTGAGCT
>CAJGDU010000213.1 GCA_904502175.1 Clostridiaceae bacterium | reverse complement strand
CGTCTACGCAGTTCCTCAAAGACCTTCTGGTAACACCTTCCGTATTTCGAGAAGGAGTTCGAGAAGATGCCGAGTTCGCTGAGAATGTGCGCGAGCCACAGAGGAGCGGCGCCGGGGATTTTGATCTCCATGAGGACCTGATCTTCCGGCAGAAGCATTGTCCCGTGGTCTCCGTGGGTCAGATCGAGATCGTCAATGCGGAAGCGGATGTTCCGATCGAAGGTGATGCGAAGATTCTTATCTTCCACGCCCCGGTATGCCCAGCGGTCATACGCCAGGAACATGGCGGGCTGCAGCGGATAACGCCGGCAGAACCAGTGGATCTCTTTCATGATCTGTTTATCGTTGCAGGTGGGCACCATGCCCCCCGCAAGATAATCCTGCGCTTCGTACGCGGTCGTCCGGACCCGTCGCTTATAAACGATGCCGTTGAACTTTTTTTTGATCTCCATGAAAACGGGCGAATCGGGTTCCGGGACACCATAGCTTCTCAGCCGGAATTTCTCTTTGTAGTTCGGCTTTTCGATAGAACGCTGGATGAGCAGATAGTCAGGCGTATCGTAGTAGAGATTGCATATGGTGCTGACCGGATAGTCGTCCGGAACGACATGGGGCTCCAGAGCAGCCATGAGTTGATCAAACTGCTCTTTAGACATCATATACTTTTTTTCCACTCTTTGGAAGGACCATTGTACAGCTTTCAAAAAAATCTCTCCAATTTGCCCTGATTCCGTGCTTGTCAGGCGTTGATTTCTTTCAGTTTCTTCAGAACCATCTTGGCGATGTACTGATGCCCTTTGGCGTTCGGATGGACGCCCCAGAGGATCTTGCTGGTATCCTGAAGACACTCGAATGCCGTCGTGCCGACCGGATAGAAGACTTCCGCGTCGGGAGCGGCACAATAATAGACGTTGTCATACTTGTCCGCCTCGACTTTGAAGACCGTGTTGAGGGCTTCCAAAACACTGTCGACGATGTCGAAGATGACGGAGCCGTTGGTCCCCGGAATGACCCGGAGGCCCTGAGCGGCCATGTGATAACCGATGAGAACGATGTCAGCATCGTTCGGGGCCAGCAGCTGGATATCTTTGACCACGACCTGCGCGTTGACCAGGATGCCGTTCAGTTCACTCTGGAACGTCCGGATGAAATTGCCGAGGATGTCAGAGTCTTTGGCAAGGTTGCCAACGGCAAACTCGAGATAGGCCAGAACGTCGTCGAGGCCGCCAAGAGACTGCAGTTTATCGAGGTCGATGAGACCCGTCGCATAGGCGGAATTGATGAGAAGGCCGGTGATATCGTTGATGCCGAGCTGGAACGTGATGAGATCGGACTGCTGGATCCAGCCGCAGATCTCAGGACCCATGGCGCGAAGACGCACGGTGCGCTCCGGTTTCCTGTTTCCGTACCAGTCGTTCTCTCTGTTATACGGATTCTTGATGCCCATGCCCCGTTCCAGAAGGATCCGGTAGTCGCAGAGACGGCTGCCCGAGGAGGCGGAGGGCTGGACATGCATCTTCTTGTTGGTTTTCTCCAGTTTGGCGCCGATAAGGTCCGGATAGGAGCCTTTGACACGGTTGCCGACGCTGAAGGGGTCGGAACTCTCTTCCTGAGAGACCAGACCGTAACCGAAGGGGATGCTGTCCCCGATATACGTGTAATACTTGTAGGACCCGTAGGGCTGTTTCTCAGTCGCGGCAAAGGCGGCGATGCTGAGAGTGCCCGCGACCATGATGATGGCCATGCCGAGGGCGACCATCAGTTTTACAAGACGTTTCATGCTTTCCATACTCCTTATTTAAAATATCCACACGTCATGTCTGAACGGTTCCGCCATGCAGCGTCTCGATGGTGGCACCGGGTGCCAGATGATCGGAGAGCCACATGACCCGTTTGTCACAGAACTCCTTCAGATTGTTGACGTAGTTGCTCCAGGAGAGCGTCACTTCGTAATTCAGTTTATATTTTCCGGTACCGAGGGCAGCCATGGTGTTCGGCGCCACCAGGTACATGGCGCCGGGATGATTGACGCCCCAGAGTTTGTTGTTCATGATGGCGGACTTGCGGATCTGCTTCTGCGAGCGGGTCACGTTGGCAGAAAGGTCCTCAAAAGCCCACTTGTATTCGTTGTAGAGCTTGGCGACACGGAGCATAAAGCTCTTGTGTTTCCCGAGTTCCTGCAGCATACTGACCGGTTCATCGCCGGTAATGAGATAGCCGACGCTGTCGTTGTACCAGCCTTCCGCGTTCATCTGGACCGGGATGCTGACACCGACAATAAACTTGTGCAGCGTGCGACCGAACGCAATGTCGTAGTCCCAGGCCGGACCGCAGTAATACTTATCGGTCTTTTTCAGACCTTCCCGGCGCATGATGATGTTGCCGGCGTAGCAGTCATAGGTCTTGGAGACTTCAAACATGAGGTACATCTTCGCGAAGGAATCGACATCGAAGTAATTCATGTACTCATCGGAGTCGTAGTCCAGCACGGTCTTCCAGGCCTTTTTGAAGTCCTTCTCGATGCTGGCGGTGGTCACGCCGGCTTCCTTTGCGAGGTCGCCGACATCGTCGACGTTGATCATATTGTGTTTCGCGGGCATGTTATGCATGTAGGGGAACTCGAACTGGTTGGCGATGTCCTCTCCCTCCGCGGGGATATGATCGTTTTCAATGATGTAGCCGTTGTCCGGGCAGCCGGAATCCTTTTTCGGAGTAATGGTGTAGTTCCCGTAGAACTCCCCGTTGACCCAGAGGTCGGCATAGGCGGCGTCGAGACCGATGCCCAGGTTCCGGGCAAGGTCCATGGCG
>CAJGDU010000212.1 GCA_904502175.1 Clostridiaceae bacterium | reverse complement strand
TGGATCTTCCTCGTGCTGTCCGGTCTGGCGACCGGGGCGTCCTGGCTGTGCTACTTCAAGGCGCTGCAGATAGGGGACGCGTCGAAGGTCGTGCCCGTCGACAAGCTGTCGGTGGTCATCACCATTCTGCTGGCCTTCATTTTTCTGCATGAACAGTTCACCGTCAAGTCCCTGCTCGGGTGCGTGCTCATTGGAGCCGGGACGCTGCTGATGGTGTTATAAGAAGAGAGTTATAAGGGAGGAAGCGTATGAAGCTTGGAAACACTGTCATCGAAATGCGGCAGGGCGATTTGACGAAGGTGACCGACGTGGCCGCCATTGTGAATGCCGCGAACAAGTCTCTGCTCGGCGGAGGCGGCGTCGACGGGGCCATACACCGCGCGGCCGGCCCGGAGCTCCTGGCCGAGTGCCGGACCCTGCACGGCTGCGAGACCGGGCAGGCGAAGCTGACCGGCGCGTACAACCTGCCGTGTGAGTATGTCATCCACACCGTCGGGCCCATCTGGGGCGGCGGGAAGCGCGGCGAGCCCGTGCTGCTGGCGGACTGCTACAAGAATTCACTGGACGTGGCGCGGGCGAACGGCATCCGTTCGGTGGCGTTCCCGTCCATATCCACAGGCGTGTATTCGTACCCGCTGGAGGAGGCGGCGCAAATCGCCGTTTCGACCGTGAGGGCCTATGTGGAGGAGCACCCGGACGCCTTCGACCTCATCTGCTGGGTGCTGTTCGACGACAGAACGAAAGCTGCGTATGACGCGGTTTTATAAATAGTGTATTGCGAAGTTTTGGGAGGAAATTACTATGGGAAAAACAACAGTTTATGTGCGCCATTTAGACGCACCGCACCAGACAGAGAGTTTGACGAAGTTCCAGCCGCTGAACTATGAGCTGAAAAAGGAAGCCGAGAAGGCGGTCTATGAGATCTTTGACGCGGCCGGCGGAGCGTCCATGCTGAAGTCGTCCGGCAACGTGTACATCAAGCCCAACGGCATTGACGGCCAGCCGTACTGCTTTACCCGGCCGGAAGTGCTGGAGGCCGCCATCAACTACTGGTATGAGAAGGGGGCCAATAAGGTCTTTCTGTTCGAGAACTCCACGCAGTGCAACGCCACCCGCCTCGTCTATGCCATTACGGGCTATGACAAGGTGTGCAAGCGCACGGGCGCGGTGCCGGTCTACCTGGACGAAGACAAGAATGTGGACTACGAGTTCAAGGGCCGGGACGACTACATGTGCACGAAACTGCCCATGCCGAGGTTCGTGGTGAAGAACCTCATAGAAGACAAGGACAAGAACCTGTACATTACCATTCCGAAGCTGAAGACGCACTCCATGGCCGGCGTGACCATGGGCGTAAAGAGCCAGTGGGCGTTCCCGCAGCAGTTCTACCGCGGCTACGACCACAACTTTGCTTTGGCGTCGAAGCTTATAGACGTTTTCAGCTATGTCCGGCCGGACTTCTGCCTGCTGGAAGGCGTGGAGGGCACAATTTACGGCCACTACCCGGTGACGGCGCTGGCGGACGAAGCGGTGCTGCCGCTGAAGGTGATCATCGGCGGCAAGAACATTGTTGCCACCGACATGGTCGGGGCCCGGGTCTTCGGCCTGGGGCTGGACGATGTGGAACACCTGCGCATCGCCGTGGAAAGAGGCCTGTCGGACGGGGTCGAGTGCCTCGAGGATATCGACATTGACGGCGATATATCCATGTACAACACGAAGTACCCCACGGACCTCTACGACTGCTACCCGGAGGACGTGAAAGTCATAAAGGGCAAAGAGATGTGCTGCAAGCAGGGCTGCCAGAACAACCCGCTGACTTTGCTGCAGATCATGTACAAAGACCACGGCGGGACCGGCGGCTGGACGCTCATTATGGGCAAGGGCTTTGACCTTGAGGAAATCGACGCCATCCAGGGCCAGGTCCTCATTGCCGGCGACTGCGCCATCGACGAAGTGGGCGACCGGCTCATTGAGCGCCTCGGGAAGAAGAACGTGTTCCTGAGCCACACGTGCAACCGCCTGGCGGACACCTTCGCGGGCATGGCCTATCTGATGCACGTGAACCCCCTGGAGTTCGCGCCCATCAACCCGCTGAAGAGCGTGAAGTGCCTGGCGCTTCTGAAACTGCACGGCTCGAAGGCGCTGGTGCCGTCGACGCTGTCTCATGTCATCAAGAAAGTATAGTCGGAGGTATTCTATGTCAGACTATTTGGGAAAAGATATCTTTAAACTGGGTTTTGGACTCATGCGCCTGCCGAAGAATGAGGACGATACCATCGACGTTCCGCAGACCAGCGCAATGGTAGATGCGTTCATCGCCGCCGGCGGCACGTACTTTGACACCGCATTTGTTTACACCGGGTCCGAGGACGCGGTGAAGCAGGCGCTCGTGGACCGCTATCCGCGGGAGAGCTATACGCTTGCCACCAAGCTGAATGCCTGGCTGGGAGAACCTGATGTGGAAGCCGCGAAGCAGCAGCTGAACGGCAGCCTGGAACGCACCGGCGCCGGGTACTTCGACTTCTACCTGCTCCACGCCATCATGCGGAACAACTATGAGACGTATGAGAAGTACGGCCTCTGGGACTTCGTGAAAGAGGCGAAGGAGAAAGGTGTCATCAAGCACTGGGGCTTCTCGTTCCACGCGGACCCGGCGTTCCTGGACGAAGTGCTGACCGCGCATCCGGATGCCGAGTTTGTCCAGCTGCAGCTGAACTACGCCGACTGGGAGAACCCCGGCACGGCGTCGGAGAAGTGCTGGGAGATTGCCCGCAAGCACGGCAAGCCCATCGTGGTCATGGAGCCGCTCAAGGG
>CAJGDU010000211.1 GCA_904502175.1 Clostridiaceae bacterium | reverse complement strand
CTGCAACCGCCACGGCCTCTTTCAACAGCCGGTATAAAAGTGTTATACTGGTGGGGTAAAGGAGGCTTTGGCGATGGACTACAAGCAGAAAGTGACCGGCAGCGCGGCCGGCTTCGTCCTGCTGTCGGACCTGGTGCCCGGCATCGTGCAGGAGATCCGCTACTACTCCACCTACAATTTCATCGGCGACCGCATCGACGGTTATGAGGAGCCCGTCGCGCTCCTGACGAAGGAAGCCGCCCGGGCGCTGAAGGCCGCCAGCAACCAGGCCATGGTCTCCGGCTACCGCCTGAAGATCTTCGACGCCTACCGTCCGGCGAACGCCGTGCGCCACTTCGTGCTCTGGGGCATTGAAGACCTGGACCTGCGCATGAAGCCGTTCTTCTATCCGGACCTCGAGAAGGCGGAGCTCTTCGAACAGGGGTACATCGCCAGCATGTCCAGCCACAGCCGCGGCAGCACCGTGGACCTCACCCTCCTCGACATGGCGACGGGGAAGGAGCTCGACATGGGCAGCCCCTTCGACTACTTCAGCGAACTGTCCCACCCGGACAGCAAAGATGTGACGCCGGAACAGCACCGGAACCGCATGTTCCTGCAGGACCTCATGGTCCGCAACGGCTTTGAGCCCATCGACTGTGAGTGGTGGCATTTCACGCTGAAGAACGAGCCCTACCCGGACACCTACTTCGAGTTCCCGGTGTCCCGCGAGTCATTGAAAAAGTAATGGATGTGGAGAGAATGAAACGAGTGTACCTGGCCGGACCGTTTTTCAACGAGACGGAGGTCGCCAATGTGGAATACGCGGAGCGGGTCCTGACGGAGCGGGGCTTCGACGTGTTCAGCCCCCGGCACCACACCGTGGACGCGGAGGTCGGAAGCGTCGAATGGGCTCACGGCATCTTCGAGATGGACCGGTCGAACCTCGACACAGCAGACGTCATCGTCATGCTCTATTACGGTAACTACAGCGACACCGGCACCGCCTGGGAGTGCGGCTACGCCTACGCGAAGGGCATTCCGGTGGTCCTGGTCCACGTGGACGACAAGGACTCGAACCTCATGCTGCATGTGGGCTGCGCCTCCAATATTTCCTTGGGCGATCTGCCGGCGTACGACTTCGACACCCTGCCGCGACACGAGTTTGAGGGCAAAATGTTCTGACGTTGCCCTTTAAAAATAGAAAGAAACGAGCACCCTGAGAAGGGTGCTTTTTATTTTGTTAACCATTATTAATCCTAACTGTACTAGGCGAGCTAATACTATGTGTGCAATCAGTACAAAAATGAGACACCAAAAACGGCTGTTTTTTAGCAAAACGTAGATTTTGTAAAAAGGGGTTCCAAAGCGCCTGAGACGGTGTTACCATGGCCGTAGAAGCGAAAATGTTGGACATTCCGCAAAGAATTGTACAGTATTTTAAGGATATTAAAAAATGACAGAACAAGAAAGGAAGACCCTCATATGAAGCGAAACAGCCTGACCTATCAGACCTATGTGAAGATCCTGGAGCGCGAACTGGTTTGCGCCATGGGATGCACAGAACCCATTGCCCTTGCCTACTGCTCCGCGAAAGCCCGTTCCGTGCTCGGCGAGCTGCCGGAGCGCGTGAAAGTCGAGGCCAGCGGCAACATCATCAAGAACGTCAAGAGCGTCGTCGTGCCGAACACCGGCGGGAGACGCGGCATTCCGGTGGCCACCGCCATCGGCATCCTCGGGGGAGACGCGAACGCGAAGCTCCAAGTCATTTCGAGAGTCCCCGCCACCGCGAAGGACCGCCTTGGTTTCTATCTGGATCGGACCCCCATCGAAGTTTATCCGCTGGAGTCCGACTGCCTGCTGGACATGATCGTCACCGTCTACACCGACGAGTCTTACGCGAAGGTGCGCATCGCCAACGAACACACCAACATCGTCCTCATCGAAAAGGACGGCGAAGTCCTCTTCGAGAAGAGCGTCCACGATGTCGAAGGCCTGGAGGATGTTCCGGACTATGAACTCCTGACGGTCGAGGACATTTACGACTTCGCCACCACCTGCAACCTCAAAGACGTCTATGCCGTTCTGGACCGCCAGATCGACTGCAACATGGCCATCTCGGAAGAGGGCCTTCACGGCGACTACGGCGCGAACATCGGCAAGCTTCTTCTGATGAACGGCGACGACATCCGCACCCGAGCCAAGGCGGCTGCCGCGGCGGGGTCCGATGCCCGTATGAACGGCTGCGAACTGCCGGTCGTCATCTGCTCCGGCAGCGGCAACCAGGGCATGACCACGTCTCTGCCCGTCATCGAGTACGCCCTTTCCCTCGGCGTGGACAAGGACACGCTCTACCGAGCCCTCCTCATCTCCAACCTCGTCACGCTCCACTGCAAGAACGGCATTGGCCGGCTGTCCGCCTACTGCGGCGTCGTCAGCGCGGGTGCCGGCGCGGGAGCGGCCATCGCCTTCCTGTACGGCGGCGATGTCAAAGACCTTTCGCACACCATTGTCAACGCGCTCGCCATCTCCTCCGGCATCGTCTGTGACGGCGCCAAGTCCTCCTGTGCCGCGAAGATCGCGACCGCGGTGGAAGCCGGTATCTTCGGCTATGAGATGTACAAGAACGGACAGCAGTTCTTCGCCGGTGACGGCCTGGTCCTCAAAGGCGTCGAGAACTCCATTGACAATTTTGCCCGGCTCGGACGTGTCGGCATGCGGGAGACCGATGTCGAGATCATCCGTATGATGACCGAAGCCAGTTGAGGAATGAGCGAGGTAGAAAACTATGAAAGTCATCAAGAGTCTGCCTGCGCGGCTGTTCGCGGGCATCATCATCGG
>CAJGDU010000210.1 GCA_904502175.1 Clostridiaceae bacterium | reverse complement strand
GACGCGGCCGCCGCCAAAATGCTCGGCACTCTCATCCGGGAGAACGCCTGCAACGAGAACACCGAAGCTGCTGACAGCGAACGCAAATACTTCGTATCCGACGACGCTGAAGGCGTCGACAAACTCGCCCGGGTCTTCATGGGAGACGAACTGGGCGGCACGTTCCGGCAAGTGGACGTGGAATAAAAGAACATTTTTAAAGGAGTAATGATCATGACTGTTATGGAAGCTGCCCGCGCCCTTGGCGCATGCATCCAGGAAGACCCCCGCTATTCCGCCTACCGCGATGCCCAGGGTATCGTGGAGAACGACGAGCAGGTCAAAGACCTCAGTGAAAACCTGAACGCTCTGCAGGAGCAGTTCGACACCGAAGCCATGAAAGAGAACCCGGACGAAGCCGTTCTGGAGGACCTTCAGAAACAGGGTACCGCCATGTACCAGACCATCTACCAGACCCCGGCCATGTCCCGTCTCATGGATGCCAAGGAGGGCATGGACGCCATGATGAACGAAGTCATGAACCTCCTCTATCTCGTCATCGGCGGCGCCGACCCGAAGACGGTCGAAGTCACGCCCGAGACCATGCAGAAGATGCAGCAGGAAATGATGCAGATCACCCCGTAAATCGCCTGCG
Organism: Clostridiaceae bacterium; assembly: GCA_904502175.1. Classification (GTDB taxonomy): domain Bacteria; phylum Bacillota; class Clostridia; order Oscillospirales; family Acutalibacteraceae; genus RUG420. Next base: position 2,202 of record CAJGDU010000210.1, on the reverse strand, counting down.
GAACAACATAATCCGAACGAAAAAATACAGGCATTCTCCCAAAATAGAGAATGTCTGTATTTTTATCTTTCCTTCTGTTTTGATTAACTTTATAATGAAGGTGTAGCGATGGCCCGCGCATCTCAAGTTTGCCCGGGAGAAAGCTGCCCCGGGTCATCGCGCGAGCTTCATTCTGCAGCTTGATACGTTCTGAATCATTCAGAATTAGGGAGAGTATTATTATGAGCAGAAAGGACAAGAACCAGAACCGCAGTATCATGAGCACTGTCGCGGCATTTGAAGACCAGCTGTTCTACCGCCTGGACTACATCTGGCCCGTCAAACGTGTTCTCCACAAAGGCATCATGGCCGTCGCGCACGCCGTGTTCCCCCGTTTCCGGGACACCATCATCGCGGAAGGCCCCGGTGCCATCAAGGAAGTCGGCCCCTTCATCAAGGCGCAGGGCTTCAAGAAAGCCCTCATCATGACGGACGCCACCCTGGTGAAGATCGGTCTCGCCAAGAAGCTGACCGACTCGCTGGATGCCGCCGGCATCGGCTATGCCATCTATGACCAGGTCGTACCGGACCCCACCATCCAGAACGTCGAAGACGGCTATGCCCTGTACAAGAAAGAGAACTGTGACATCATCATCGGCCTCGGCGGCGGCTCCCCCATGGACTCGGCGAAAGTCGTCAGCGGACGTGTCGTGAGACCGAACCGGACCACGGACAACCTGGGCGGACTCTTTGCCGTCACCCTGCCGAACCTCAGCTGGGCCCTCAAGAAACCGGCGAACTATCCGAAGATCATCTGTATCCCCACCACCTCCGGCACCGGCGCGGAGACCACCTTCTCCTGCGTCATCACGAACCCCGACACCGGCCGGAAGTACACGGTCAACGACCTGTGCGTCATGCCCGACTATGTCGTTCTGGACCCCGAACTCACCCTCGGCGTTCCGGCAAAAATGACCGCCTATACCGGCATCGACGCCCTGTCCCATCTGACCGAAGCCTACGTGGGCGACGGACACAACGAGGAGTCCGATCAGATCTCCAGAGAAGGCATCAAGATGGTCTTTGACTGGCTGGACAAAGCGGTCGAGGAGCCGGACAACATCGAGGCCCGCGCGGCCATGATGAAAGCGGCCCACCTCGGCGGCAAGGAACTCATCGCCGGCGTCACCACCTATGCCCATCCCTTTGCCCACAAGACGGGCGCGCTCACCCACATCACCCACGGTTACTGCATCGGTACCTATCTGCCCTACTTCCTCGAGTTCTACCGCCCGCAGGCGGACAAGCGCCTCGCAGAACTGGCTGACGTCATCGGCGTCGGTCAGGGCATGAAGACCGAGGACAAGGCGGAAGCCTACATCCAGGCCATCCGCGACATGTGCACGAAGTACGGCATCGACGGCCACATCCCCGAAGTGGCGAACTTCGACTTCAAAGACTTCATCCGCTCCGTCCGGACCGAGTCCTTCGCCTATCCGGTCCCGAAACAGATCTCCAACCGGGAGGTCAAGAAGCTTTTGAAGCAGGTCGCAGGAAAATAATACCATCGCATACCCCCGCAACAGAAAGGGAAACCACCTATGAACAACGCAGCTACTGCTTTTGAACTGACCCAGAGCGGCGCGCAGCACCTCCAGGACGGCGATGTCCACCAGGCCCTCAAGGACCTTGTTGTCGCCAACGACAAAATGAACAAGGTCATCGCCGAGGACCCCTCCGTGGAAAACCGCAACTTCTACGGCATCACCTGCCTGAACCTCGGCTCGGTATACCAGATGCTTCAGGACTTCGAGTCCTTCCGGGACTGTTCCCGGACCGGCCTGAGAGTCCTGGAAGAAGTTCTGGAGGAACGCGAAAGCCTCGAGACTCTCTTCTACCTTGCCTCGGTCAACTTACAGCTCGGCCAGGTGAGTGAGATCGAAGAGAACTACGAGGACGCGGAAGCGTACTACAAAAAGGCCATCGGCTACCAGACCCGCGTCACCGAGCAGGACCTGGACCCGGAGGCCAGCCAGTACGCGAAGCAGACCCTGTCTCAGGAGTTCCTCATGCTGACCGGTATCTATCAGAAGATGCAGGACGAGGCAAAGTACCTGGAGTCTCTGGAACACACGGTCGCGCTGAAGCACGCGGTGGCGGAAGAGTTTGACCACCCCTTCGACTGGGCCGACGCCGCCATGGGCGAAGACACTCTGGCCGGTT
>CAJGDU010000209.1 GCA_904502175.1 Clostridiaceae bacterium | reverse complement strand
GCCAGGAGGCCTACGAGGCCGAACTGCTGAAGGTCCTGGACCAGTACGACATAGACCTCATCGTGCTGGCGGGCTACCTCAGCATCCTGAGCGGCGACTTCACCGGACGCTATCCGAACCGCATCATCAACGTGCACCCGGCCCTCATCCCGAGCTTCTGCGGCAAAGGCTACTACGGCCTGAAAGTCCACGAGGAAGCGCTGAAGTACGGCGTGAAGGTCTCCGGCGCCACCGTCCACTACGTCAACGAAGTGCCGGACGGGGGACAGATCATTTACCAGAAGGCAGTGGACGTCCTCGAGGGCGATACACCGGAGGTGCTCCAGCGCCGCATCATGGAAAACTGCGAGTGGGTCCTTCTGCCGAAGGCCACCGAAAAAGTATGTCAGGACATCATAAAGGAGAGAGAAGCATGAGCATTTACGACATCCGCACCATGGGGGAAACCATCAAAGGCAACGAGTACGTCGGCCGCGGCATTGTCATCGGCAAGACCGAAGACGGCACGAAAGCCGCCATCGCGTACTTCATTATGGGCCGTTCCGAGAACAGCCGGAACCGCGTGTTCAAAGAGGCGGAGAACTCGGAAGTCATCATTTTCCCGTTCGACGAGTCCAAGGTAGAGGACCCGTCTCTCATCATTTACTCTCCCATCAAGAAGTTTGGGCAGGCCACCATCGTCACGAACGGCGACCAGACCCAGACCATCTACGAGTACCTGTACGGCGGCAAGAGCTTTGAAGCCGCGCTTGAGACCCGCTGCTTCGAGCCGGACGGCCCGAACTGGACGCCCCGCATCTCCGGCATGGTCGCACAGTACAACGGCGACTTCACCTACAAGATGAGCATCCTCAAGTCCGGCGACGCGGAAGGCACCGTCTGCAACCGCTTCACCTTCTCCTACGCGCCCATCGCCGGCCTCGGCCATTTCCTCCACACCTACGTGGAGAACGGCAACCCCATCCCCACGTTCCAGGGTGAGCCGGAGCGCGTGTCCATCCCGAACGACATCGACGAGTTCTTCAACGACATCTGGGAGAACCTCGACGAAGATAACAAGATCTCTCTGTACGTCCGCTACATCGACCTCGCCACAGGGGAGGAAGAGAACCGGATGGTCAATAAAAACCAGTAAGGAGTGCGTGTCATGAAAGAATTTGAACTGAAGTACGGGTGCAACCCGAACCAGAAACCTGCCAAGATCTACATGAAGGACGGTTCCGACCTTCCCATCACCATCCTCAACGGCCGTCCCGGCTACATCAACTTCCTGGACGCGTTCAACTCCTGGCAGCTGGTCAAGGAGATCAAAGAGGCCACCGGCCTGCCCGCCGCCACCTCCTTCAAGCACGTGAGCCCCACGTCCGCGGCGGTCTCCGTCCCCATGAGCGACGCGCTCAAGAGAGCCACCTTCGTCGATGACATCGAAGGCCTCGACGACAGCCCCATCGCCGTCGCTTACGCCAGAGCCCGCGGCACGGACCGCATGTGTTCCTTCGGCGACTGGATCGCCCTCTCCGATGTCTGTGACGTCACCACCGCGAACCTCATCAAGCGCGAGGTGTCCGACGGCATCATCGCTCCCGGTTACGAGCCGGAAGCGCTCGAGATTTTGAAGTCCAAGAAGAAGGGCAACTACAACGTCGTGCAGATCGACCCGAACTACGTTCCGAACCCGCAGGAGACGAAAGATGTCTACGGCATCACGTTCGAGCAGGGGAGAAACGACTTCAAAGTGACCGATGACACGTTCGCGAACATCGTCACCGCGAAGAAGGATCTGCCGGAGGAAGCCAAGCGCGACCTCACCATCGCCCTCCTGACCCTCAAATATACCCAGTCCAACTCCGTGTGCTATGTCGTCGACGGCCAGGCCATCGGCGTCGGTGCCGGACAGCAGTCCCGCATCCACTGCACGCGTCTCGCCGGCGACAAGGCCGACCACTGGCTGCTCCGCCAGACGGACATCGTCCTCGACCTGCCGTTCAAGGACAGCGTGGGCCGTCCGGAGCGCGACAACGCCATCGACATCTACCTGTCCGAGGACTATGAAGACGTCATCGGCGACGGCAAATGGCAGGAGCTCTTCACCGAGCAGCCGGCCCCGTTCCCGAGAGCGGCGCAGCGGCAGTACCTGTCCACCGTCACCGGCGTCTCCGTCGGCTCCGACGCGTTCTTCCCGTTCTACGACAACATTGAGCGCGCCTACAAGAGCGGCTGCACGTACGTGGCGCAGCCCGGCGGCTCCGTCCGCGACGACCTCGTCATCGAGAAGTGCAACGAGCTCGGCATGACCATGGCCTTCACCGGCCTCCGTCTGTTCCATCATTAAGGAGGGCCTCATGAAGTTAATGGTCGTGGGTGGCGGCGGAAGAGAGCACGCCATCATCAAAAAACTCAACGAAAACAAAGACGTCGAAGTCATTTACGCGCTGCCCGGCAACGGCGGCATGGCGGAGGACGCGGTGTGCACCGGCATTGGCGCCACCGACATCCCGGCCATCGTCCAGTTCGGTCAGGAGAACGCCATCGACTTCGCCGTGGTGGCCATGGACGACCCGCTCGTGCTGGGCTGTGTCGATGAACTCGAGAAAGTCGGTATCCCGTGCTTCGGCCCGGACGCCAAGGCCGCCATCATCGAAGGTTCCAAGATCTTTTCGAAGAACCTCATGAAGAAATACAACATCCCGACCGCCGCCTATGAGGTCTTTGAGGACTGCGACGCGGCGCTTGCGTACCTGGAGACCGCTCCCATCCCAACGGTCATCAAGGCCGACGGTCTGGCCCTCGGCAAGGGCGTCATCATCGCCCAGACCAGGGAAGAGGCGAAGGAAGCCGTCAAAGAGATG
>CAJGDU010000208.1 GCA_904502175.1 Clostridiaceae bacterium | reverse complement strand
GTCAAAAGGAGGGGAGCACCCTGTGGGAAAGAGTGTATATTCGCTGGCGCTCAGCGATGAGATCATCGCCGAAATAGACCGGCTCGCCTATCAGAACAATACGAACCGCTCGGGTCTCATCAACAGCATCCTGGCGGAGTATCTCCAGTTCACCACACCGGAACAGCGCATGCGCGAAGTGTTCGACCGCATGGAGAAACTGCTGCTCGGCGCCGAGGCGGAACACCCGGCGTTCCAGCTCATGAGCCTGCCGTCGGACACCATGTTCAACCTGCGCTCCGCCATCCGCTACAAGTACAACCCCACGGCCCGGTACAGCGTCGAGCTCTACCGCCAGCCGGAGGAGGGCGTCTTCGGCGAACTGCGGGTGTCCATCCGCACCCAGAACCGGAACCTCATCGAGGCCATGAAGCAGTTCTACGAACTGTGGTCCTCCGTGGAAGGGGAGTACCGGCAGGTGGAGAGCGCCGTGGACGACCAGGGGCGCATCGCCAGAAAGCTGCAGCTGAACTACCGGGACGGCGAGAACCGGGACGTCAGCGGCCTCACGGTGGGCGATGTACTTTCCGCATACATCACCACCTTCGACCGCGCGCTGAAATACTACTTCGAGTGTCTCCAGGACGGGACCGTCTCGAAGGAGCAGTGCCTGGCCGCTCTGCGGAAACTCTATGAGCAATACTTACAAGGGGAGGTCGTTTTATGAACTTCCAGAAATACACCCAGAAGAGCATGGACGCCGTCCGGAGCGCCCAGCAGATCGCCACGACTTACGGCAATCAGTCCTTACTTCCGGAACACATTCTGCTGGCCCTGCTTTCGCAGGAAGACGGGCTCATTCCCGGCTGCATCGAGCGCTGCGGGCTGAACAACGCGACGCTGAAGAGCCAGGTGCAGGGGCTCGTGGACGCCCTGCCGAAGGTCTCGGGCGTCACCCAGGACCGCCTGTACTCCACCCAGGAGCTGGAGGCCGCCATGAACGAGGCGGAGTCCATCGCCCAGAAGATGCAGGACGAGTACATTTCGGTCGAGCACCTCATGCTCGGCATCCTGGACAAGGCCGCCGGAAAGCTGAAACAGACGCTGGACGGCGCGGGCCTTACGTACCAGAAATTCATGGAGGTCTTGAAGGACGTCCGCGGCAACCAGAAGGTCACCTCGGACAACCCGGAAGAGACCTATGACGTTTTGAAAAAGTACGGCTCCGACCTGACCGAAATGGCCCGCAACCAGAAGCTGGACCCGGTCATCGGCCGGGACGACGAAATACGAAACGTCGTCCGCATCCTGAGCCGGAAGACCAAGAACAACCCCTGCCTCATCGGCGAACCCGGTGTCGGCAAGACCGCCATCGCGGAGGGGCTGGCCCAGCGCATCGTCAAGGGCGATGTGCCGGACAACCTGAAAAACAAGACCCTGTTCTCACTGGACATGGGCTCCCTCATTGCGGGCGCCAAGTTCCGCGGCGAGTTCGAGGAGCGGCTGAAGGCCGTCCTGAACGAAGTGAAGAAGTCCGACGGAGAGATCATCCTCTTCATCGACGAGCTCCACACCATCGTCGGCGCGGGCAAAGCGGACGGCGCCATGGACGCCGGCAACCTGCTCAAACCCATGCTGGCCAGAGGCGAACTGCACTGCATCGGCGCCACCACGCTGAACGAGTACCGCCAGTACATCGAGAAGGATGCGGCCCTGGAACGCCGGTTCCAGCCGGTCATGGTAGACGAGCCGACGGTGGAGGACACCATCGCCATCCTCAGAGGTCTGAAGCAGCGGTACGAGGTGTACCACGGCGTGAAGATCCAGGACGGCGCGCTCATCGCCGCAGCCACGCTTTCCAACCGCTACATTTCGGACCGGTTCCTGCCGGACAAGGCCATCGACCTCGTGGACGAGGCGTGCGCCCTCATCAAGACCGAAATGAACTCCATGCCCACCGAAATGGACGACGTGCGGCATGACATCATGCAGCTCGAGATAGAAGAGGCGGCCCTGAAGAACGAGGAGGACAACCTCTCAAAGGCCCACCTGGAAGAGATCCAGAAAGAGCTCGCCGAACTCCGCGACAAGTTCAACGAGATGACCGCCAAGTGGGAGAACGAGCGGGACGCCATCGGCAAAGTGCAGAAGATCCGCGAAGAGATCGAAGACGTGAAGGCACAAATCGAGAACGCCGAAAACAACTACGACCTCAACAAGGCCGCGGAGCTGAAGTACGGCCGCCTGCCCCAGCTCATGGAAGAGAAGGAGGCCTGCGAGAAGGCCGCCGAAGAGACGGAGAACAGCTCGAACAAGCTGCTCCGGGACCGGGTCACGGAAGAGGAGATCGCGAAGATCGTCGCCCGCTGGACCGGCATCCCCGTGTCCAAACTCATGGAGTCTGAGCGCGCAAAGCTTTTGCACCTCGACGACATTTTACATAAGAGAGTCATCGGCCAGGACGAGGCCGTCCAGAAAGTGGCGGACGCCATTCTCCGGTCCCGTGCCGGCATCCAGGACCCGAACCGGCCTCTGGGCTCGTTCCTGTTCCTCGGCCCCACCGGCGTCGGCAAGACCGAACTGGCAAAAGCCCTGGCCGAAGCACTCTTCGACGACGAGAAGGCCATGGTGCGCATCGACATGTCCGAGTACATGGAGAAGTTCAGCGTGTCCCGTCTCATCGGAGCGCCTCCCGGATATGTGGGGTACGACGAGGGCGGTCAGCTGACCGAAGCCGTGCGCCGGAAACCCTACGCGGTCGTGCTCTTCGATGAGGTCGAGAAGGCCCATCCGGACGTCTTCAACGTCCTGCTCCAGGTCCTGGACGACGGACGCATCACGGACTCCCAGGGCCGGACGGTGGACTTCAAAAACACCAT
>CAJGDU010000207.1 GCA_904502175.1 Clostridiaceae bacterium | reverse complement strand
TAGGCCAGCGGGTTGTCCGACTTCTGCAGAAGCTTGTTCATCATGAACTGGAAGCCGTTGGGCCAGGTCAGTTCCTCAAACACGTGCAGCGGCAGGAAGACCGACAGAAGGCCCAGCATTCTCTGGGGAACACTCCAGTCGCCCCACTTGACCAGGAGCACGTTCGCCATGACGATGCCCAGGAAATACGTGGCGTGCAGCCACGGCTGGCCGCACCATTTGTTCAGTAAAGACTGTTTCATATCCAAAACTCCTCTCTTTTCTCTCATGATGCTTGACACCTGCGTGTCTTCACCTTTAGTATAATTAGAGACAGCCTCTAATTAAATGGTGAAACTCTCGTTTTTCTCTAATTACGGAAGGAGGACCCGGCATGGCAAGACCGGCCTATCGCGGCGATACACCCACCGCGGTCACGAAGCTGAAAGACGCGTTCTGGCAGCTGCTGGGCGAAATGAACTACAGCCATATTACCGTGAAGAAACTGGCGGGCGTGGCGGGGGTCAACCCCAACACGTTCTACTACCACTTTGCCACCATGGACGACCTCGCCAAGGCGGCGCTCGAGGAAGTCCAGCTGAGCGAACTCCCGCCCCTCCTCATGAGCCGGTTCCTGACCGGGACGTTCCCGCCCGGTGCCCTGCCGGACCCCGGGCTGCTGGAGGAGCGCTGGCAGAAGATCCGCCTCTTCCTCCGCAGCGACTCCACCGTGCTGCAGCGGCATGTGTATGACCTGCTGGAGCGGTACTGGCTGGCGGCCATCGGCGTCTCAAAGGAGACGCTGTCCCGGGAGGAGTACCTGGACCTCACGTTCCTCCTGAACGGCGCGGTCGCCGTCATCCGGCAGCAGGACCGGGAGTACGACCTGGGGTTCCTGCAGACTCTGCCCGAACGTCCCCTCGGGAAAGGGATCCTGCAGACCCTCGACGACCTGACGAAAAAATACAACAAGGCATAAAACAAGGACGGCCCGGAACGGGTCGTCCTTTTGTTATGTCTTGGTTAAAACCGTACGACTTCGATGTCGAGCATGTGGGCGAGGGCTTCGAGTTCGTCGGCCGCGGCGCCGTAGAGGACGCCTTTGAGCTTTCCCATGGAGGTCTCAAGAACGATGTCCATAGTGTTCATCCTTACTGTCGGTCAGGAGTTGACGAAGCGGGTGAGGTAGTCGTAGACGCGCCGGTTGTTCTCGGCGCAGTCGCCGCCGTTCCAGTTGAACATGAAGCAGTGGTTCTGCAGGGGGTTCGTGGAGTGGAAGGACTCGTACGGCACGCCGTACTCGTCCAGCAGTTTCATGAGGTTCTGGGTCTGGCCGTAGCAGAGGGCGTCCCACTTCGCGTACGTGAGGAACAGGGTGCGCGGGAAGTCCTTGTTCACGTAGTTGATGGGGCTGATGAGCTCCCGGTCCGGGGACTGCTCGAAGGTCCGCTTGCCGTAGCCGATGGTGTCGTACGTGAGGACGCCGGAGACCGGGGCCACGGGGAGCGTGTGGAGCATTTTCCGCAGGTCGTACATGCCGCAGTTGAGGTACGCGGCGGTGGGCTTCGCCTTGAGGGCCGGAATGCCGAGGGACTCGTGGAGTTTCGGGTTCGTTGCAAGGTCCAGGAGGTACAGTGCGCACCAGCCGCCGGAGGAGTCGCCGCCGACCATGAGCTTGTTCAGGTCGAGGTTGTACTCTTCGGCGTGGTCGACCGTCCAGTTGAACGCGTCCACGATCATGTGGAGCGTCTCCTTGTAGTTGAAGATGGGCGATAAACCAAAGTCCACATTCACGACGCAGAGGCCGGTCTTGGCCATCCAGGTGGACATGCCTCTGCGGTGGTGCCGGCGGCCGGCGTCGAACCCGCCGCCGTGGGTGTAGAAGAGCACCGGCTGGGGGCCCTCCACCTTCTTGCGGTAGATGTCCAGCCCGCAGTACTTCTGCCACTCGGGCTTCGTCTCGTACTGGATGTCTTTCACGACGTCTATTTCGTGCTCCGTGTCATAGAGCATTTCCTTTTCGTTCTGGGCCTTGTCCAGCACCAGGTCCACCGCCCGGAAGATGAGGTACCCGGGGGCAATGTGGTTGTATACTTTCTGGAACAGTTTGTTGTAGCGCAGTTTCATGTTCCGCTCTCCTTTCCGCTTGGACTGTCTGTTTTAAGCATGGACCAGTCGGGCGCAATTGTCAATGGAAAAGAACGGGTTGTTTTTCCGGGGGTTCCGGCGTGGTATGATAGAGGCAGTAAATCGCCACGAAGGAGGAAAGCACATGTCTGTCTTATCGCAGCTGAACAGCCCGGTCCTGTACCTCATCTGCGGCGGCATCATCCTGTTTGTCGCCCTGGTGTGCGTCGTGTTCCTGGTGCGGGCGTACCGGGCAGGCATTGCGCTGGGCATGGACCGCACCAAACTGCGGCGGGTCATTACGGCCAGCGCCACGTTCACCGTGCTGCCGAGCGTGGGCATATTGCTCGGCGTCATCGCGCTGTCCGGAAGCCTCGGCACGCCCTGGCCGTGGCTGCGCCTCTCGGTCGTCGGGGCGCTCCACTACGAGACGTCCGTCGCCGACGCCGCGGCGCAGGCGGTGGGCATCGGGCACCTGAGCGGTGCCGCCATGACGGCGAAAGCCTTCTCCACCATTGCGCTCCTCATGAGCGTCTGTATCATGTGGGGCATGGTGTTCGCCACGGTCTTCACGAAGAAGTACACCGGCACCCTGCGCGCCGGGGCAGCGAAAGAGGGCAAGCCTTCGGGCATTGCCGCGTACGGCGACCTCATTATGAACGCCGTGTTCATCGGCCTCATCAGCGCGTACCTCGGCAGCTACTTCGGCGACTTCCTCTCCCACGCCGGGCAGTTCACCCTGACCGGCTCCTGGCTGCC
>CAJGDU010000206.1 GCA_904502175.1 Clostridiaceae bacterium | reverse complement strand
GGCAGCCGGCCGCCGACGACGAGGGTGGGGTCTTTGCCCGCCTCGATCATGACGTGGGACAGCATGGCCGTCGTGGTGGTCTTGCCGTGGGTGCCGCAGACGCAGATGCAGTCGTCGTACATGCGGGAGATGGCGCCGAAGAGGTCGGCCCGCTCGAAACAAGGGATGCCGGACGCCTTCGCGGCCACGAGTTCGGGGTTGTCCGCCAGGATGGCCACCGTATAGACGATGATGTCAGGTTGACAGAGGGCGATGTTCTCCGCCTTCTGCCCGAGGATGATCTCCGCCCCGAGGGTGCGGAGTTTGTCGATATTGTCGCCGGGGTTGTTGTCGGAGCCGGTCATGTGGTACCCGTTGCTGAGCAGGATCTCTGCCAGCGGGGTCATGCCGGAGCCGCCGATCCCGATGAAATGCACACGTTTTGCCGTTTTCAGGACTTCATCGATTTTCAAGTCGTTTTCCTCCGTATAGTGCTTTGATTCCAGTATGATATTATAGCAGACTTCCCTTATTTATAAAAGAACAACCGGGGGCGCTGAGTCCTATAAATGGCATATAAAGGACAAACGTTTTATGATAGAATGAAGAGGAAAAATGAACCCTTTTGGAGAAACCTATGCTCAATTTAGTGACCGGCCCGTCGGGCTGCGGAAAAACCGAATACATCCGAGACGTGCTCGGGACTCTGGCAGCGGAGGGACAGGACCGGCTCCTGCTCATCGTGCCGGAGCAGTATTCCTATGACACCGAGCGGGCCATGCTGGAGAAGTTTGGCAATCAGACCGCGCAGCATGTCGAGGTCGTCACCTTCTCCCGCCTCGCGGACTACGTGTTCCGGACCACCGGCGGCAACGCCGGCATCGTGGCCGACGACGGCACCCGGCTCCTCCTCATGCTGCGGGCCATGGACGCCGTCTCGGACAGACTCGACCACTACAAAAAGTATCAGAACGACGTCCGGCTGGCAAAGGAGCTCATCGCCGTGTTCCGGGAAGTCCGACAGTCCGGCGCCGACCTTTCCAAGCTGCAGGAAGCCGCGGAAAAAGTCCGCAGCTCTGTCCTGTCCGGAAAGCTGCGGGAGCTCTTCCTCATCTTCGAGATGTATGACGCCATGTTCCGGCAGCGCTACTCCGATGACGACCTGCAGATCGAAAAGCTCTGCAACGTGCTGGACGAGACCCAGTTCCTCCGGGGCTACACCCTCGCCATCGACGGCTTCAAGAGTTTCACCGGCCAGGAGCTGTCCCTCCTCGGCCGCATCCTCTCCCAGGCGGAAGCGGTCTATGTCACCCTCTGCACCGTCAGCCGGTCCGCGGAGGAGAAAACCAGCTCCTCCATGATCTTCGCGTCCGTCGACGAGACGCGGAAACGGCTGGTCCAGATGGCAAAAGAACGTAACGTCCGGGTCTTCGAACTGAGTGAGCAACAGATCGACCTTGCGCGCGGCCGGCGCTTCGTCTCGCCGGAACTGGCGTTCCTGGAGAAAAACCTCTTTGTGCCGCAGAAAGAGGTGTACGACGGCTTTGCCGACCACCTCACCATCTGCACCGCCCGCAATGTCTTTGACGAGTGCGAGTACATTGCCGCCACCATCCGGAAACTCCTCCGGGAGGAGGGCGTCCGCGCCCGGGACATCGCGGTCATCGTCCGGCGGGAGGACGAGTACCGGAAGGAGCTGGAAAACGCCTTCCGGCGCTACGGTCTGCCCTTCTTTGACGACGCCCGCCAGCCGGTGGAACACCAGCCCCTGGTGGTGCTGGTCCGCGCCGTCCTCGCCCTTCTCTCCCGGGGCTTCTCTTCGGAGAACCTGCTCCAGTACCTGAAGACCGGCCTTGCCGGTGTGGGCACCCGGGAAGTCGCGGAGCTCGAGAACTACATCTTCACCTGGGACGTCAAGGGCGCCGCCTGGCGGGAACCCTTCCCCTGGAACCCCTTCGGGCTGGATGCCGCCTTCCGGGAAGACGCGGAAGTCGAGGAGGCGCTGGGGCTGCTCAACCATACCAGAGAGCAGACCATCGGCCCCCTGCTCCGCCTGAAAAAAGATACGAAAGAGAAGAGCTACCGGGAAGTCGGAGAGGCGCTGTACCGGTTCCTGGTCGGGACCGGTGTCCCGGACCGGCTGAAAACTTATGCCGTCTCCCTGAACGACGCGGGCCTCCCGGACCTCGCCGCCGAGCAGGACCGGGTCTGGGACCTCGTCATCTCCGTCCTCGACCGGCTCACCGCCGTTTACGGGGACGCGCGCTGCAAGGACCTTAGGGACTATGCCGACCTGTTCGACGCCATCCTCTCCGTCACCGACCTCGGCAACATCCCCCAGGGGCTGGACGAAGTGCGCCTTTCGGCCGCCGACCGGGTCCGCCTCTCTTCGCCCGACACCGTCTTTGTGGCGGGCCTCGAAGAAGGGGTCTTCCCCGCCGTCATCGGCTCTTCCGGCCTCTTCACCCTCCACGAACGGGCCGACCTCAAGGACAGCGGCCTCGAGCTCTCCTTCCCCGAAAACCTGCGGGCCAGCGAAGAGCGCTTCATCACCTATTCCGCCGTCACCGCGCCGAGGCGGCGGCTCTACCTGTCCTGGCACCGGCTGAGCCTTGCCGGTGACAGCTACCTCCCCTCTGAACTCATCACCGCGGTGGAGCGGCTGTTCGAGCATTACCATGAGGTCGACACCGATCAGCTCTCTCCCGAATACTACGCCGAGACCCTGCCGTCCGCCTATCAGACTTACGCAAAACAGATCCGTTCGGAAGACCGGGCAACGCTGGCCGGCATCCGGGAGGCCCTCACCGGCCTCGACGAGGACGGCACCTACCAAACGAGGCTGCAGTCCCTGGACGCGGTGCTCCGGCCCCGACCCTTCCGCATCGAAG
>CAJGDU010000205.1 GCA_904502175.1 Clostridiaceae bacterium | reverse complement strand
GAGCACATCGCCTCCGGGGCCTTCCCCATCGCGCCGCCCACCGACTGGTTCAACGCCATGGAGGCGCAGGGCGTCCTGTTCCTGAACTCCACGCTCACGGTGGAGGCCGGCAAACCAGGGTCCCACCAGAAACTCTGGGAGCCCTTCCGGGCCCTGCTCATCCCGTACCTCGAACAGATGGGCGCCACCTTCATGCTCTGGGGCAACAACGCCCAGACCGAGGTGCCAGCCTACCTCACAGAGGCCGCGAAGGAGCGCCAGGTCCTGACCGCGCCCCACCCCCGCATGGCGGAGTTCGTCACGCAGAACACGTTCCAGAACGCCAAAGACATCAACTGGCTCGGCCAATAAAGAAAAAGCCCCGCAGAAGCGGGGCTTTTGTTTTGTTCAGATGAGGAACTGTGCAAGGACCTTGACGTCTTTCATGGCCTTGAGGCGGCCTTTCCAGTCCAGCGGATCGAGGGGCGCCGGGATGCAGTCCACATCGAGGTTCTGCGCCTCCAGTTCCGGAATGGTGTAGGGGCCGTCGCGGAAGGCGTCGTAGGTCATGTCGGTCGGCTGACCCATGGCGGCGCGGCCGACTTTGATGAGATACTTCCGAACGGCGCCGATGCCGATCCAGGGCAGCCAGTGCAGGTCGGCCTGACCGGGCAGCGTCGGCATCATGGAGGCGGCCATGCGGACGGCAAGGTTGTTGACCTCGCCCCAGCCGCGGATGAAGAAGAACGGATGGGTGGCGGCGTCCTTCGCAGGCGCGGAGTTCTCGCCGACCACGACCGTCATGCCGGGCAATGCCTTCAGCTCTTCGAGACTGTAGGCGTGTCCGTCATCGGAGATCCAGTACTTCTTCCCTTCGTATTCCGCGCCTTCGCCGACGATGACGTTCAGATGACGTTTCCTGGTCAGCGGATAGGTGTAGGAGGCGAAGAAGACTTCGAAGCAGGTGCCGAGAGAGGACGGCGTGCCGCCCCGGTCGAACTGTTCCATGGCGAAGACATCTTCAAAGGGGATGCCGTCGAGTTTGGTCAGTTTCGGCACATGGGGGTTGGTATAGCCGACGAACTCCCGGACGCCGGGCCAGTGCTTCTTGAACCGCTCGGACAGGAGCGTGGGTTCCGACGTGCGGAAGGGCACGATGCGCTTTTCCCCGATGATCTCGACATTGGGGTCGTTGAAGCCCTTCTTGTCGGCTTCGATGAGCAGGCCGTTCTGCGTGGGGTCGAAGCCCATGAGTTCCGTAGTCACACGGTCGACCTCGACGGCGTTGGTGCCGCAGATGATGCGGTCGAAGAGCACGGGGTCGTTCGGGCCGGGGGTGTTGCCCTCGCCGCCGATGATACCGTCGATGACGGTCAGATCCGGCTTGAACGCATACATGATGTCGGTCAGTTTCTTGTCGATCTCATAGGTGTGGTTCCGCGCGCGCATGTTGACGGAGTAAGTACCCATGGAGTTCTTGAACCCCAGCGTGACGCCGGTGTAGATGTTGCACTTGGTCTTCGGATGGGAGACGTAAAGACGCTCGCCGCGGACGACCTCGCCGACGATGTCGGGGAAATAGACTTCCCGGCCGACCTCCGCCTTCGGGCAGAAATAGCGTTCCGTGGGACGCTCTTCAAACGCCATGAAGCGGGCGCCGTATTTCTCGGCGATCTTGAGATAGCCCGCCATTTTGGCATAGGTCCAGGTCACGAGACCGGAGCCCTCGCCGATGACGATATCGGAGCAGAGCTCGGAGAGGACTTCCATGGTGGCATCGAAGACCCGGGGGTCCGTGGTCTGGGGGATGTCGTAGGAATAGCGGTAACTGGTCTTCGGCGTGACGAACACCAGGTTCGGTTTGATGAGGATCTTCTGTCCTCTGAACTTCTCTTTCCAGCCGGTGGCGGCATCCAGTTTGTCCAGGGCGCTGCGCACCGTGGCCTTGATGGCCTTGACGTCGGCCCGGGCCTCATATTCCGGCGTTCCATAGTTGTAAGGAAGCAGGACGTAGTTGTGGGTATAGTTCAGTTTCGGCGCCTCTTCGATGACGACGGCGTTGTGTTCATAGTTGATTCCCATAACGGCCCTCCTCAGTCATGTTTGATGACGATGTCGTCGTCCCGGCGGACGAAGTCGTCATCGGTAAAGGTCTCTTCCTTCATCTGTTTCCGCAGAGGCAGCCACCACAGAAAACCGAAGCTGAGGCAGCTGGCGATGGACACGCTGTCCTTCTCCCCGAACTCGCGGCCGGTCTTGAGACCGATGGTGCAGAGTTCAAAGAGATGCGTGAGGAACAGGACGAGCAGAAGGGTCGGGTTCTTTTTCTTAATCATTACGATGGTGTTGATGACCCAGAGGCCGATACAACTCAGATACGATAATACTGCTACCATGTCGATGCTCCTTTCTCAGTAGTCCAGACCGTTCTCGGTCTTCCAGCGCAGCGGCACCCACCAGGTGAATCCGAAGGTCATGCACATGCAGACGGAATACAGGAACTTCTCTCCCGCTTCCTTCCCCACTTTGAGACCGATGGTCACCGTCTCAAAGGCGTGCAGAGCGAGGATGCCCAGGACGATCCACGGGAAGCCGAAGGGCGACGCGAGGGCGCCCATGGCCCACAGGACGATCACAAGGAAATAGTTCAGCTTTTCGATGCGGGTCAAAAAGGAGAACAGCAGATCGCGCAACTTTTTCATAGAATACCTCCCTTAGTTGTACACGTACAAATTTCAATCCCATTATAACTGTGGAAATATTACTAATGCAACAAAAAAGAAAAACGAATCGTCTAAAATCGTGCCATACGCCAAACCTCCCAAAAACAGCCCTGTCGGGCATCTGGGTCCCGCCCACGATTTTATCCGATTGTTTTTCTCTTTTTTATTCTTTCTGATTCAGTATCTCT
>CAJGDU010000204.1 GCA_904502175.1 Clostridiaceae bacterium | reverse complement strand
GGCTCGCTGACGACGGGCGCCTCCACTTCCGTTTCCGCGGAAACGGGGGCGAACTCCACATCCGGCTCGGCGAAGTCTTCAACGGCCGGCGTTTCGACCGTCTTCTTGAAGTAGGTGTTTTCAACCTGGGGAGCTTCCGGTTCTGCGGGAGCTTCCACAGCGGGTTCTTCGGGGACGTCCACTTCCGGAACGGTCGCTTCCACGACAGGCGTTTCGACGACGGGCGTTTCGACCACAGGAGTCTCAGGGACTTCCACGGCGGCCTCGACGACGGGCGCCTCCACGGCAGCCTCTTCGACCACGGGGGTCTCAGGGACTTCCGGCAGGACCGTCTCGTCGGTCTCGGACAGGTGGAACCCGCGGTGGGACCGGGCCTTCTTCGCCTGCTCGCCTTTGGCGCGGGGCATGAAGTAGCCGCCGGCGGCCGGGGCTTCCCCGGAGGACTTGGCCTCCGCGGCGCTGGCTTCCGAGGCGCGGGTGGTGGGAACGGCAGGCTCCCGGTCAACAACGGGAGCGGTGGCGGTGGCAACAGCGGCCGCCGCCTCTTCCGCGGTCACACGCGGTGCCCGTTCGACATGCTCGACGGGGGTCCGGGGACGCGGAGTGTTGACTTTCGTATCGTCGAAGTTGTCGAGGAGGGAGTCCACAAAGGACCAGTACTCATCGCCTTTTTCGACGGGTTTTTTCTTCGGAGTACTCATCTGCTGCTCTGATCCAGCAGTTCCGGGTTCAGCTGCAGCCCCTTTTTCTTCCGCTTGGAGCCCTTCAGAGTGGACTTCTTCGGTTGGGGCGCCGCGAAAGGGCCGGGTCTCAGCGGACAGAAGGTCGGTCTGAGACTTGACAGGAACGTCACCGGGCTTACCCAGAAGGTAGCTGGAAAGTTCGGGTTCGGGGTCGGAAACGGCGTCAGCAGCAGGAGCCTCTTCGGGGACGGTGTCGTCCTGGGAAAGGCTCTTGAACATGTTCTGCATGTTCGCCATGTAGTTGAGGTTGGGGTCGGTTTCTTCGGGTTCTTCACCGGCAGGGGCGATATATTCCTCTACGGTGTCGACCGTCGTCTCGTCGACTGCGACAGGGTCGCCGGCCATGAATCCGCCGAAATCGGGGACAGACGATTTGCTCTCGTCGGCTGAGAAGCCGTACTGTTCGAAGAGATCGTCTTTTTTGATGTCGGACACTTCAATTCCTCCCTGTTATAGATTCAGAAGCACGGCGGCGGCCCGGACGGCCTGTTCCACCTGTGCGGAAAAGTCCTGAGCAATGGCGCTGAGCTGGCCGCCTCTCATGGCGAGGGCCACCAGACAGCAGAGGATGACGATGACGCAGACAATGGCCATGCCCTTGCGGACCACCGTGGCGGTGCTGTCGCTGTGGAGCGGGATGAACACTTCCGCGAAGGTGGAGATGTCTCTGGCATCCTCTTCATAGTCGTCGAACTCGTCAAACGCGTCGTCGGCCCAGTCGCCGTCCTGAGGCGTGTCGTCCAGGTAGCGGCTCCTGCGCAGGTTCAGCGGTTTGGTCTCGACGGGCTCCGCCGGCTCAGAGGCGTCCGCCTTGACGGATTCCTCCGGCTGCCGCGCGGCCTTCTCGACTTTTTCGATGGTCTCGTCCACTTCGTTGAGGACGCCGGCCTCTTCGTTCGCCGGGGCAGTTTCCTTTGCCTGGGCGCCGCCGCCGGAAAAGCTGACTACGTTTTTCGCTTTCAATTTGTTTTCGGCCATGGTGAGCCACCATCCAATCTTTCGTCCAGCATCCGGAGCGCCTGGAGGGCGGTCTCCGTGCGATGCAGTGTTCGCGCGTTCTCGGTCCGGTCCTCCATGAGGAAGACCGCGTCGGTCGTTTTGTCGGTGAGGGCGATGTAGATCTCTCCCTCGGGGTGGTCGCCGTCCGGTCCGGGACCGGCGACGCCGGTGATGCCGATGCCGAAGTCCGCGCCGGAAAGCGCGCGGACGCCGCGGGCCATGGCGAGCGCCGTCTCGGGACTGACCACGCCGTAGTCGGCGAGGGTGTCCGACGGGACGCCGAGGACCCTGTGCTTGACGGTCTCCGAGTAGGCGACGATGCCGCACTCGAACACGTCCGAGGCACCGGGGACATCGGTGAGGGTCTTGGCCAGCAGACCGCCGGTGCAGGACTCGGCGAAGCTGACGGTCAGACCGTATGTTTTGAGCTTTTCCACAACGGCTTCTGCCGTGGCGGAAAGCAGTTCAAAGTCCTTCATAATATTGTACCTTTAATAGCGGCCGGGGTCAATGACGACTAACTGCGCGCCATCCGCCGCCCGCTGTACCATAGCCTCCAGGTCGGCAAGGTTCTGCTCGGCTTTCTCCACTTCCTCGAGGGAGGGCCGGAGCTTCGGATGCTTCGGGGTGAAGACCGTGCAGCAGTCTTCATACGGCTCGATGGAGGTCTCGAAGGTCCCGATTTTCCGGGACAGCTCGACGATCTCCGCCTTGTCCATGCCGATGGCCGGACGGAAGACCGGCAGGCCGGCGACGGCGTCCGTGCACTGGAGGGCCGCCATGGTCTGGCTGGCCACCTGGCCGAGGGACTCGCCGGTAATGAGGGCGCCGCACTTCTGGTCGCGGGCGATGCGCTCGGCCACCCGCATCATGCAGCGGCGCATGATGATGGTGAAGTACTCCTCGGGACAGTCGTCCTTGATGTGCTCCTGCATTTCGGTGAAGGGCACGACGAAGAGGGGGATGCGCCCGGCGTACGCCGCGACCTCCGCCGCCAGTTCATGGACCTTCTGTTCAGCCCGGGGACTGGTATAGGGAGGAGAGGCGAAGTGGATGCCCACGAGGTTCACGCCCCGCTTGGCCATCATGTAGGCGGCGACGGGACTGTCGATGCCGCCGGAGAGCAGGATGGCCGCGCGGCCGGCGGTGCCGACCGGCATGCCGCCCGCCCCGTAGAGCTGTG
>CAJGDU010000203.1 GCA_904502175.1 Clostridiaceae bacterium | reverse complement strand
TACAGCGTCACCGGAGACGAGTATGTCGGCAAGGCTGTCTACCGCATCGCCGGTCTGGGCCGCCTGACGAAGTACGCCCTCACCCACCGCATCAACTATTTCGCGGTGCTGCTGTCCCTGACCATGGTGCTCATCGCCCTGCTCATCCTCTTCCCGTCCCGCAAGGCCCGGAGAAGAGATCAGCCCAAGTTCGGACGAGACTACACCGTCGAGGACTTCACCATCTGAACAGACCCCACACAGAACTCTTACACTATGTAAGGGTTCTGTTTCATTTTTGGGCCAATTATAGTTTGCAGTCCGGCGGTTCGATACAGTATAATAGATTTGTTCGAATATTCATCTGTTAAGGAGGACTGATTCCAATGGCAAAGAACAACAAGAAGGTATTCATCACCGGCGCGTCCGGCAACATGGGCTGGTGCACGTTCCAGGAGATCTATAACAACAGACCCGACCTCGACCTGGTCCCTCTGCTGAGAGATTCCGAGAAGAACCGTGAGAAATTCGCGCCGTATCTGAATGACCCTCGCGTCAAGATCGTCTGGGGCGACTTCGGCGACTACGATGCCATCCTCGAAGGCATCACCGGCGCCAGCTATGTCCTGCACATCGGCGGCATGGTCTCTCCCGCTGCTGACTACTGGCCGAAGAGAACTCTCAAGACCAACGTCATGGCTGCGGAGAACATCGTCAAGGCTGTCAAGGCTCAGAAAAACCCCGATGACATCACCGTCGTCTACATCGGCACCGTCGCCGAGACCGGTAACCGCTGTGAGCCCATCCATTGGGGCCGCTGCGGAGACCCCATCAAAATCTCCATCTATGACCACTATGCCATCTCCAAGGTCAAGGCAGAGCGCGTCTTCGCCGAGTCCGGCCTGAAGAAATGGGTCTCCATGCGTCAGTCCGGCATCCTCTATCCCAACATCCTGAAAAACATGGATCCCATCATGTTCCATGTCCCGCTGAACGGCGTTCTGGAGTGGGCTACCGTCGAAGACTCCGCCACCCTTATGGAGCGTGTCTGTAACGACAACATCCCCGATGACTTCTTCAGAAGATTCTACAACATCGGTTCCGGTGACCAGTATCGGATCACCAACTATCAGTTCGAAGACCTTCTGCTCAACGCCATCGGCATGGGCCACGACGCCACCAAGCGCGTCTTCAAGCCCAACTGGTTCGTCGACAGAAACTTCCACGGCCAGTGGTATGCGGACAGTGACGCCCTCGAAGAGGCGCTGCACTTCCGTCACAACACCCCCATCGACCTTTACTTCAAAGGCATGGCCAAAGAAGTCGAGTGGTTCTATCAGCTGTCTGCTGTCACCCGTCTTCCCATCATCTCCACCCTTGCGAGAGAAGGCCTCGGCATGATCGCGCTGAACAAGCGTTTCGGTACCCGCACCTGGGTCAAGGAAAACAACACCGAGCGTCTGACCGCCTTCTACGGCGACACCAAGTCTCAGGGCATGGCACATTACAAGACCCTTCCCACCACCTGGGACAAGGCTGACATCCACATCCCGTCCAAGACCGACTATCAGGTCCTCGACCACGGCTACGATGAGACCAAGCCCTTCGAAGAGCTCACGCTCGAAGACCTTCAGAAAGCGGCTGCGTTCCGCGGCGGCAAGCTCATCTCCACCGAGATCGTCGACATGTACACCCCGGTCACCTGGGAAGATGCCGAAGGCAATCAGTTCGACATGACCCCGAACACCGTCCTCCGCGGCGGCCACTGGTCCCCCGCTCAGGATCCGTTCCCCTGGAGATACGACGAGATCGCCAAACAGAACCCGTTCTTCGCGCAGGTCTGGTATGCGGACCACGGCAAAGACGAGAACAACGTTTACGGCGAAGAGATCTACAGAGATTACGACGAATATCAGAAGTAAGCTGCTCTTATCGCGGCATTGCGGAAAAGCCCCCCTCTCGCGAGGGGGGCTTTTCCTGTCAAGAATGGAGTATATATCAGTGAGTTATGCGAGATTCGTATAACCCATCAGATATCGATCGACATCCACGGCGCAGGCTCTGCCTTCCGCAATGGCCCAGACCACCAGGGACTGGCCCCGGTGCATGTCGCCGGCCACGAAGACTTTGTCCGCGCTGGACGCATAGGCGCCGGCATCCGTTTTGACGACGTTCCGGTTCGTGAGCTCCACGCCGAAGGCTTTCGCTGTATAGGCCTCACATCCGGTGAACCCGGCGGCAATGAGGAGCAGATCGCAGTCCATCATCTCTTCGGAACCTTCGACTTCCTTCAGTGAGGCGTCGAGTTTCACGGTTTTGACCGCTTTGATGTTGCCCTTTTTGTCCGGGATGACTTCCTTGATGGTCGTCTGATAGACCCGCGGGTCCTTGCCGAACACCGCGATGGCCTCTTCCTGTCCGTAGTCCGTTTTCAGCTGGACCGGCCACTCCGGCCAGGGGTTGGACGCCGGGCGCTCTTTCGGGGGCTGCGGCATCATTTCGAGCTGGGTGACGGACGCGCAGCCCTCCCGCAGGCAGGTGCCGACACAGTCGTTGCCGGTGTCGCCGCCGCCGACGATGATGACGTTTTTGTTGCGGGCGCTCACATGCCGGTGGTCTTTCTGAAACGCTTCCGGATCCGCGTCATGCTTCAGGAGCGCTTTTGTCGTCTGAGTCAGGAATTCGACTGCCGGGAACACGTTCCCGATGGCGTCTTCCCCGACGTTCAGCTGCCGCGGCTCTTTCGCGCCGCAGCAGAGGACCACGGCATCGTACTCCTTCAGGAGCTCTTCTGCAGAGACGTCTGCCCCCACGTTGCATCCGGTACGGAATACGACGCCTTCGGCCTCCCTGAGCGCCTGACGGCGCAGGATGATCTGTTTTTCCAGCTTCATGTTCGGGATACCGTACATCAGAAGGCCTCCGATCCGGTCTTCCCGTTCGAACACGGTCACATTGTGGCCGCGGC
>CAJGDU010000202.1 GCA_904502175.1 Clostridiaceae bacterium | reverse complement strand
CGAAGAATGACGGACTGAAGGACGCCATCGAAAAAGTGCTGAAGATCAAAGTCGTCGACCTGTCGACCGACCCGCAGCTGATGGGCGCCCTGGGTGCCGCGGAATATGCCCGCCAGAAGGGCAAGGCCGCGTAAAGGAGGAGCCAACATGAAAAAATTACTGGGCTTTTGCGTAAAAGTCGCAGGCCTTGCGGTTGGCCTGTTCGGTCTGACCTTTACCATTTACTTCCTGAACCTGGACATGAAGCTCCTTGCGTTCCTGGAACCGTACATGGATAAGATCTACGACCTCAGAAAAAGGGAACCCAGAGTCTGATGAAACTGTACGATGAATGCCTCGTCGGCGTTGAAGAGTTACTGGCAGATACTCCGATTGTCAAACTCCCTCTGGAGACTGCTCCGGCGTGGCCCGATGCAGGGAACAATCAGGTCCTGTTCCAGCAGGATACCGCCTATGAACTGGGTGCGAACGGCAAACCTGCCATCAGCAGCGTTGCCCTCACAGACCAGGAAGCTTTTGTGTCAGACGATGAGGTCTGGCTGCTCGGAAAAGACCTTTCCGAGCTGACCGGAAATGGCCCCTATGCCCGTGTCGCCTTCGTTCGGGTCAATGAGGAGGCAATGGGCACCGGAGAGAAGCTGTATCAAACCATCCGGAAGATCGAATACTCCCGGTACCATCTGAGCCCGGAAGGGTTCATGATGCGCATTTCGACGTTCTCTCACAGGGAAGGGGTGCGGGTCAGCAAAGAGGCAGTCCGCAAGGGTCTGTCCTTTGCCACCGTCGGCAAAATGTTCATCGAAACCTATAAGAAACAACCCCAGGTGGAAGCCGTCAAACTGTTTTTCATTACTGAGCCGGACTTCCCCTACGACAAGCTCGAGTCCATCATGGAAAAGTCCGAGGACATCACAACGGCCCTCGACCACCTCATGAGAGACGTGAAAATGGATTGTGCCTCCTGCAAACTTCAGGACGTCTGCGATGAGGTCGAAGAGCTTTACAAAAAAGATTTCCAGAAGGAAACCTGAGCAAACGAAGAGCCCGTTTCGCGTAACGCGAAACGGGCTTTTTTGTTTGTCTGGAAACGCTTACCAGCGGTTCTCCACGTATTCACAGAAGGCATACATATCCTTGATGTGGAGGACGGTCCCGTCGTCCAGGGTGGCGGTGCCGTTCCACAGGCCGTGGACCTGATGGCTGTGCATGCGCATGACCAGGGCGTTGAGGTCGGAGTGGTGGTCATAGAACGGCGTCATGGTCATGTCGAACCGGCCGTCCTCGGAAACGAAGTGCCAGGGCTCCATATACTTGTCCGGCTTCGGGAAGGTCTCGACGTCGACGGCGCCGAACTTGTGGGCCTTGCCGTCGTAGAAGATGGCGGTCTCGGTGGCGTTGGACTCTTCGCCGATGGCCCAGGTGATCTCAAACCCGAAGAGGTGGTCCTTGCCGTCGTCGCCCGGCAGCCAGGTGGAGCCGTTGCCCCAGTACCAGCAGAGTTTATAGGGCGTGCAGACACGGCCCCAGTCGAGGTTCGTAAAGCAGGTGTCCTTCGTGAAGGAATAGGTCTTGTCGCCGACCTTGAAGGTGCCCTCCGTGGGCATGCAGTTCTGCTTGGTGGTCATGAAGTAGCGGTCTTTGAACTTCTTTCCGGGGAAGGGGAGGACCGTGGTGATGTTCTCGTGGTCGGGAAGGATGTCCATCTGGAAGTCCAGCTTGACGTCGCCCCGCTCATACTGCAGGTAGCGGTAGGTGTCGGCGGTCAGGAACTTGAAGTGGGCCTTGCCGATGGTCATCTCGACGGTGTTCGGCACATCGCCCTTGGGAGGCAGGACATATTTGTCTTTGCCGCCGAGGAAGATGTCCATGGTGGAGGAGACGGTCTCGCCCTTCTGCAGGTCCACCAGGACCGCGGAGACGTAGCCGCCAAGGGAGATGTTCGCGAAACTCAGCTGGACCATGTAGTGGCCGTCGGAGAGCTGATAGAAGTCCCACTCCTTGCGCCGCATGACGTGTTTGACCCGGTCTCTGTCATAGTCGAAGACGTTGTGGCGGGCCCAGCCGGGGCTCAGCAGCGTGCCGTCCTCGGCGAGCAGTGTGGTGGGCGCTTTGTACTCGGTCTGTTTGCTGGTGAATCCCCAGTCCTGCCAGGGCGTGTAGGTGCGTTTCATAGTGCAGTCCTCCTTGCGCGATTTGTTCGAATGTATTCCAGTTCCATGATAGCCTGTTTCCCCGGAAAAAGAAAGAAAAACTTCCCTGCCCCTTGTACCGCCCTGCCCTGTGTGGTATCCTTCTACACGTTGAAACAAAAGGGAAGGAGTGTGGCCCGTGAACTGGTCTCTGCTGTTTTTTCTGAACAGCGCGCTGTTCGGCGTCGGTCTGGCAATGGACGCCTTTTCGGTCTCGCTGGCGGACGGCCTTCTGGAGCCGCAGATGCGGCGGCGGAAAGTCCTCGGCATCGCGGGGCTCTTCGGCCTGTTCCAGGCGGCCATGCCGGTCCTCGGCTGGGCCCTGGTCCACACGCTTGCCCATTACTTTGACGCGTTTCTCCTGGCCACGCCGTGGATCGCCCTCGTGCTGCTCTGCCTCATCGGCGGCAACATGATCCGGGAAGGTCTCAAAGGCGATGCGCCGGAAGAGGGCGTCAAACAGCTCGGCATGGGCGTGCTGCTGCTCCAGGCGGTGGCCACCAGCATCGATGCGCTCTCGGTGGGCCTCTCCATGGCCCGGTACACGACGGCCATGGCGCTGGTGAGCGCCCTCATCATCGGGGTCATCACCACCGTCCTGTGCGTCTTCGGTCTTCTGGCAGGCCGCAGGGCGGGCACCCGGTTCTCCGGGAAAGCCCACATCCTCGGCGGCGTCATCCTGGTGCTCCTCGGCATCGAGATCTGTGTGACCGGCATCTTATCCTGAATAATAAAACCCCGGGCCGTAAGGCCCGGGG
>CAJGDU010000201.1 GCA_904502175.1 Clostridiaceae bacterium | reverse complement strand
CCGGCGGCGCGGGGCGCAAAAGCGGCCTGAATGATGGTGGTCACGGTCTCCGCGAGGTAGTTGCGGTTCATGACGAGGATGGCAAAACAGCCCAGGACATAGAAGACCGCCATGATGGGAACGAGCTTTTCCGCGACGCGGACGATGCTCCGGATGCCGCCGACGATGACCAGCGAGACCAGGATGCCGAGCGTGACGGCGATGAAGCCGGGACGCAGGACCGGGATGGCGATGGTCACGTTGGAGACGATGGCGTTGGCCTGGACCGTACAGCCGATGCCGAAGGAGGCCAGGATGGCGAGGAACGCGAACACGACGCCGAGCCATTTCATGTGGAGCCGGCGGTCGAGGGCGTACATGGCGCCGCCGATCATATCGCCTTTTTCTCCCTGCACGCGGTATTTGACCGCGATGATGGTCTCGGAGTACTTCGTGGCCATGCCGAGCACACCGGTGATCCACATCCACAGCACCGCGCCGGGCCCGCCGAGGGCGATGGCGGTGCCGACGCCGACGATGTTACCGGTCCCGATGGTGGAGGACAGGGCGGTGGTCAGGGCGCCGAACTGGCTGACATTGCCGGTGGCGTCCGGGTCCGGGGTGACGGAAAGCTTGATGGCTTTGAACACGTCCTTCTGGATGAACCCTGTGCGGATGGTCATGAAGATGTGCGTGCCGAACAGGATGACGATGAGCGGCCAGCCCCACAAAAAGTCGGAGATGGCCGTAATGGTCTGAACGATCATGAGCGTTCTCCCCTCCGTAAAAAATATCGTTCCTATGATAACATAAAAGCATCAAAATGGCGAATGCCGGGCGGAGACTGGAAGACCCGGCCCTTTCATGATAAAATATAGGGTAATCGTAATCTATAGAAGGGGGCACACCCTTGAAACATCTCGATCACTGCGGCGGGAAATGCATCGCCACCATGGCGCTCTGCTTCCTGCTCCTGTGCGGTCTGCTGCTCTCCGGCTGTAACCGCGTGGAAGACGCCACCGCCGACGAAGAGGCGGGGAAGAAGGTGCAGGCCACGGCCCAGGCACCGGACCTCACGCTGGCCACTGACAAAAACGGCGAGACCGTCACCGTCACCACCGTCAAAGACGCGGAGGGCGACATCGTCTACGGCAACACCAAAAAGGCGGAAGCCACCAAAACCACCGCGAAAAAGGCAGGAGACATGAAACTCATCATCGGCGACAAGACCTTTACCGTCAAACTCGAGGACAACGACACGGCCCGGGCCGTGAAAGCCCAGCTGCCGCTGGACCTCCTCATGACGGAGCTGAACGGCAACGAGAAGTATTATTACTACTCGGAACTGCCGTCCGACGCCCGGCGCGTGGGCACGGTCCGCGCCGGCGACATCATGCTCTACGGCGGGAACACGCTGGTCATTTTCTATAAGACGTTTGACACGGACTACTCCTACACCCGCGTCGGGTCCGTCGAAAACCCGGAAGGTCTGGCGAAGGCGCTGGGCCCGGGCGATGTATCCGTCACCTGGAGCGAATGATATGAAAGTTACCAAATACCAGAAAGTCAGTCCGAAGGTGCATCGCCCTTACCGGCTCATCCTTCTGACCGACATCCATAACAAGCCGTTCGACCGCCTGGTGCAACAGGTGGCGGGGGAGAAACCCGACGCCATCCTCGTTGCCGGCGACATCGTCGACCGTCACCGCAAGACCTGGAAGCGGGCCCTGCCGTTCCTGCGGGCCTGCGCCGACGTGGCTCCTACGTTTTTCTCCTACGGGAACCATGAGGTCAAATTTCCCATCGTCCGCGCGGAGGACATCGCGGAGACCGGTGCTGTCCTTCTGGACAACAGCTGCATCCGGTTCGGCGACCTGGTCTTCGGCGGCCAGACCCCGAAAGCCGACACGTCCTGGCTCGAAGGGTTCGAGGAGCAGGAGGGCTACCGCATCCTCTTGAACCACCACCCGGAATACTGGGTGAAATGGGGCCTCAGAGAGCGGGACATCGACCTCATCCTGGCGGGCCACGCCCACGGCGGACAGTGGCGGTTCTTCGACCGCGGCGTCCTGGCGCCCGGCCAGGGCCTCATGGCAAAATATGTCCGGGGCGAGTACGGCAACATGATCGTCAGCACCGGCTGTTCCAACACGGCCGCGCCCCTGGTCCCGCGGTTCTTCAATCCGCGTGAAATCGTTGAAATCACCGTTGTTCCGGAGTAAGAAAGGAAACAGACATGCTGCAAGTATTACCGAAAATCAACGGCCCGGTCCGACTCCCCCTGGGGAACTTCCCCTTCCCGGAAGTCATTGTCGCAGAATGCGGAGACTTCGAGCCCTATGTGCTGACCGCGTTCTCGGAGCGTACCGGCCTGCCCCTGCAGGACGCCGCGCCGGAGACGAAGGTGGAGCCCTGGCTCTTCCTGAACCGGATCGAGGCCGAAAAGAAAGAGGAATACCACCTGACCGTCGGACAGGAGGGCATCACCATCGAGGCCGCTTCGGAAGAGGGGGTCATCATGGCGCTCACCACGCTGTTCCAGCTGTCGGACTACAATGACGCCGACTGCTGCTCTCTGACCGACGAACCCCGCTGGGAACACCGGGGCCTTGCGCTGGACTGCGCCCGGAACTTCGTGCCTGTCGAGGAGCTCAAACGCATCCTCGAGCAGATGTCCCTCTGCAAGCTGAACGTGTTCCAGTGGCATCTGACCGACGACCAGGCCTGGCGCCTGGAGGTCCTGAGAGCGCCGAAGCTCCAGGAACTCTCCTCTGACGGGAAGTTCTACACCCGGGACGACGTCAAGGAAGTGGTGGCATTCGCCAAAACCCGTGGCATCGAGGTCATTCCCGAGATCGACCTCCCCGGCCACGTGACGGCACTGCTCCACGCCTATCCCCAGTACAGCTGCTACAACGACAGGGTCGACCTTGCCCGGGCCGGCGGGCTCTACGCCCCCATCCTCTGCGCCGGG
>CAJGDU010000200.1 GCA_904502175.1 Clostridiaceae bacterium | reverse complement strand
GGCTCCTCCCGCAGAAGGCGGATGGTCTCCTCCATGCTGGACAGTGTGGTGGTCATGAGGGCCGACAGGCCGACCGCCTCGATGTCGTCCTTCAGCGCGGTCTCGACGATGAGGGCGGGATCTACGTCCCTGCCGAGGTCGATGACCGTGTAACCGTAGTTGTCGAGGAGGACCTTGACGATGTTCTTGCCGATGTCGTGGATGTCCCCTTTGACGGTGGCGAGGATGACCTTGCCCTTGCTCACGCTGTCGGAGCCGGTCCGGGCGATCTCCTCTTTGATGACCGCGAAGCACTCCTGGGCGGCGTTGGCGCTCTGGATGAGCTGGGGCAGAAAGATCTTTCCGGACTCAAAGTCGGCACCCACCCGGTCCAGGGCCGGGATGAGTTCTCCGTTGACGATGGACAAAGGGTCCTGCGTCTGAAGCAGTTCCTTCGTGGCGCCGGCCCCTTCCGTTTTGAGGCCGTGCAGGATGGCCTGCTGCAGGGTGGAGAGGCCGGAGGTGCCCCCGCTCTCTGCCGGCGCGGCGCCGGCGGGAGGGGTGCTGGCGGAGGGCGTTCCGCCGCTCTCGGGCGGGGTGTAGTCCTGGTAAGCGGAAATGTATTCCAGCGAGTTTTCATCGATGCCCTTCAGCACCCGGTAGGCCCGGACCGCGCCGGTCATGGAGGCCACGTTCGGGTTGATGATGGGCAGGTCCAGCCCCTCTTCCAGCGCCATGGTCAGGAACGTGCTGTTGACCAGTTCCCGGTACGGCAGGCCGAAAGAGATGTTGGAGACGCCGAGGGCTGTTTTGCAGCCGAGTTCCGTCTTCACCCGGTGGAGGCCTTCGAGGGTCTCCCGGCAGGCCGCCTGTTCCGCGGACACCGTCAGCGTCAGGCAGTCGATGAAGACGTCCTCGCGCGGGATGCCGAGGGCTTCCGCCCGCTCCACGATGCGCTTCGCGATGGCAAAGCGCTCCTCCGCGGTCTTCGGGATGCCGTTCTCGTCGAGGGTCAGGCCCACGACCGTGGCGCCGTATTTTTTGACCAGGGGCAGCACGGTGGAGAGGCTCTTCTCCTCTCCGTTGACCGAGTTGACGATGGGCCGGCCGTTATAGGCCCGCAGGGCCGCTTCAAGGACGTCCGGCTTTGTGCTGTCGATCTGCAGGGGCGCATCGCACACGCCCTGGATGGCCTTCAGGACTTTGACCATCATGGCCTTCTCATCGACATCCGGCAGGCCGACGTTCACGTCGAGGATCTCTGCCCCGGCCTCCACCTGGCTCAGCGCCTGCTGGAGGATGTAGTCGATGTTGTTCTCCTGAAGGGCCTTTTTGAAGAGTTTCTTGCCCGTCGGGTTGATGCGCTCGCCGATGATGCGGGGTCCGTCGATGCGGACGATGGTGCTGGGACTGCAGACCACGGGGCCCTGCTCCTTTTCCTGCGGCGTGTAGGGCACGTCGGCCAGGGCCGCTTTCAGGCGGGCGATGTACTCCGGGGTGGTCCCGCAGCAGCCGCCCACGAGCTTCAGGCCGTGGGGCGCGATGTCCCGGACCGCGGCGGCAAAGTCCTCCGGCCCGATGTCGTATTCACTGCTGTTCGGGTCGGGCAGGCCCGCGTTCGGTTTGAAGATGAGGGGCAGGTCCGTATACCGGGCCATGCGCGTGATGACCGGTTCCAGGTCCTTCGGACCGAGGGAGCAGTTCACGCCGAGGGCACTGACGCCGAGACCCGACAGCGTCAAAGCGGCACTCTCCGCCGAGACACCGGCAAAGGTGCGGCCGCCGCTCTCAAAGGTCATGGTGACGAGGATGGGCTTGCCGGGGGCGTGTTCCCGGGCCGCCAGGACAGCGGCCTTCGCCTCGTAGAGGTCAGTCATGGTCTCGATGACCACGAGGTCCGCGTCTTCCGCCGCGTCCATCTCTTCGGCAAAGAGGTCATAGGCCTCCTCGAAGGACAGGGCGCCGGCGGGCTCGAGCAGCTGGCCGATGGGGCCGACGTCGAGGGCGACCAGGGCGTCTGTCCCCTCCGCCGCGGTCTTTGCGTTGCGGATGGCGGCGCGGATGACCTCGCCGGTCGAGAGGCCGGAGCCCTCCAGCTTGTAGGAGTTGGCGCCGAACGTGTTGGCGTACACGATGTCGGAGCCCGCTTCGATATAGGCTTTGTGGAAAGACGCGATGAGGTCCGGGTGGGTCAGGTTCAAAGACTCCGGATTGTGCTCGTAGGACACGCCGCTCTTCTGGATGAGCGTGCCCATGGCGCCGTCCAGGAAGCGGAACTCACGCGCGGCGAGCCAGGTCTTAAACTCCACAGTGGTCACCTCGTTTTCGGTACTGGCAGGTTTCTTTCATATTACAGGATGCGCACCCCCTGCGGCGCTTCGGCAGTTCTTCGTCCGAAAGGCCCAGGACCGCGGTCACGGACTTGGTGGGGATGAGCAGATAGTTGTCGTTGGTGGCAAGGCCGATCTTTTTCGGCGCGTCCAGCTCTGTCAGAAACAGTTTCTGCAGGCTTAAGGGATAGTCCCCGTACCCGGGGCTGAACCGGAACGTCTGGTACTTCTCCGGGAACTGTTCGGCCAGCAGGCGGTCGAAGGAGGCGCAGACCTGTTCGATGGCGACGCTGGACAGGGCGTCGATGACGACGGCCCTCGACATGTCGGTCACCTGGGAGACCCGCAGGAGCCGGTCGATGCCGGCACCGAGGGTGGCGCAGAACAAAACGACTTCGGAGCACCCCGCGAGGTGCTCTGAGATGTCTTCTCCGACCAGGAGCTCCGGCCGGGGAAGCGTTTTGACTTGATACAGGTATTTGGGCTCGGCGGCCGCCAGGACCTCCGCCTCGCACTCCTCGAGGAGGCGTTCCATATCGGGGTTCATGGCGACCCGCGCATCGCCCAGATAGCGGACCGCTTCGGCGCGGTCCAGAGGGCCTAAGGATATCATAACAGTCCTCGTACTGCCTCCGTGATCTGTGTGGCGACATAGGGGTC
>CAJGDU010000199.1 GCA_904502175.1 Clostridiaceae bacterium | reverse complement strand
CCGCATCACCGGCTACAACGCGTACTTCGTGTCCATCGGCCGCGAGCTGCAGGATGAGATCATTGCCAGAGAAAGTCATATGGGGTATTAACACATGAAAGTACTGGACATCCAGCGTATGTCGACGGAAGACGGCCCGGGGCTCCGGACCACCGTCTTCGTGAAGGGCTGCCCGCTCGCGTGCACCTGGTGCCACAACCCGGAGAGCATTGAACCCCGTTCCCACGTGGAGTGGAAGGGCGTGCTCTGCATCGGCTGCGGCATCTGCGCCACCGCCTGCCCGCAGCACGGCATCACCTTTGACGAGGCCGGCGTCCACACGGCGGACTTCTGCAACGCCTGCGGCAACTGCACCCGCGAGTGCCCGACCCAGGCGCTGGAACTCAAAGGCGTCAACTACACCGTCGACGACCTGTACAAAGTGGTCATCAAGGACCGCGCCTTCTGGGGCAAGGACGGCGGACTCACCCTGTCCGGCGGGGAAATCACCCTGCAGTGGCAGGACGCGGTCGCCATGTTCCAAAAGTGCAAGGAGGACGGCGTCCACACGGCGCTCGACACCTGTGGGTTCTGTCAGCGGGAGGCGCTGGAAGCCCTGCTGCCCTGTACCGACATCTTTCTCTACGACCTCAAGCTCTTTGACGACGCGGAGCATCAGAAGTACACCGGCCAGAGCAACAAGCTCATTTTCGACAACTTCGAGTGGCTGGTGGAGGCGTGCCGGGAGACCGGCACCCGCATCTGGGTCCGCACGCCCATCATCCCCGGCGCCACCGACACGGACGAGAACATCAAGAACCTCGCCGGCGTCGTGCGGGACCGCGTGGAGCGCTGGGAACTCTGTGCCTTCAACAACCTCTGTCTTGACAAGTATGACCGTCTGGGCAAAGAGTGGGATTTCAAAGGCAAGGGGCTCATCGCCAAAGAACGCATGGAAGAACTGACCGCCATCGCACAGGCGAATGGCTCACCCGTAGCGGTCTGGAGCGGTGCCACCGCCCTGACCGAATGATGTGACAAAAGGAGGATAAGTCTCTATGAGAAAACTGACAGACCAGGAAAAACAATACTGGGATAACCCATATAAAGTTGCGCTCATCGCCACGGTGGACAAAGAAGGCGACGTCCACATCTTCAACGCCTCGTCCCTCATGAACAAAGGCGACGACGAGATGATGTTCGGCGAGTTCATCCGCGGCAAGAGCAAAAAGTATATCTACGAGTATCCGAACAGCGGGTTCTTCATCATGTCGCTCGACCAGCATTTCTGGACCGGCAAAATGAACTTCACCCATTCCCTGACGGAAGGGGAAGACTATGTCTACATGAACCAGTACCAGCTGTTCCGGTTCAACACCTACTTCGGCATCGGCGAAGTCCACTACGCGGACCTCAAAGAACTCTCCGAAATGCAGAAGCTCAACCTGCCCGCCATCATTGCGAACGCCCTGCGCGTCATGGCCATGAAACCCTTCTTCGCGGGGGACAAGAGCAAGAAGGTCATGCGCCCCTGGACCGAGAAGTTCATGAGCGGGCTCATCACTCTGGAGTTCCTCGGCTACATGGGCGAGGACGGCTATCCGAAGATCGTCCCCATCGTCCAGGCCCAGAGCGCTTCTTCGAGCCGCATCTTCTTCACGAAGGCGCCGTACTCCGACATGATGAAAGACCTCAAGGACGGTCAGCGCGTCGCCATCTACGGCTTCAGCCTCGATATGGAAGCGACGCACATGAACGGCGTCTACCACGAGGGCCCGACCGGCACCGGCTATGTAGAGATAGACCGCATGTACTCGACGGCCGTGCCCGTCTCCGGTGAAATCTATCCGGAAGTGAAGCACGAAGCGGTCGACTTCCACGACGAGCCCCTGGCTCCGAACTGGATCTGAGCGAAAGACCCGGGAAGCGCCGTTCGGCGCTTCCCATCCTTCGGAGGAATGAACTATGAGCAAAAAGATCATCATTGCCGGAGCGGGCCACGCCGCCATGATGTGCGGCGCCACTCTGGCAAAGAACGGCTATGACGTCACAGTCTACGAGCGCCGGAAGAGAGAAAAAGTGGGCTACCCGTGGTTCGACTGCGTGAACCCGGACATCTTCGAGATGGTCGGCGCGCCCACCCCGGAAGAGGCGGGCATCGAATGGGCCTGGCGGAACGACATCACGTTCTACGGCCCGAACACGGACGACGACCACAAGATCTTCCAGCACCTGAACTTCCCGGAAGACACGGAGATCATCATCGACCGCTTCAAGCTGTACGACCTCATGATCGACTACGCCGAGAAGTGCGGCGTGAAGTTCGAGTACGGCGTGAACATCGAAGGGCCCGTCGTCAAGAACAACCGCATCGTCGGCATCAAGACGTCCAAGGGTAAGAAGCTGGGCGATCTAGTCATCGACGGCTGCGGCTGCAACTCGGTGCTGCGGAACAACCTGCCGGACTACTGGGGCATCCAGAAAAACCCGCCAAGAGGCGACATCATCTACCTGTACCGTGCCTACTTCGACTGCCCGGTGGACCCGGACAGTGTGGAGGACAAGTACAAATGCATCTTCCTGCCCAGCGACACGGACTTCAACTTCTGCTGGACCGACGTGGTCAAGGATTTTGACGGTTTCGACAAGTTCACCGACGTGCTCATCGCCGACATAGACCCCATGACGCCGGAAGAGGCGGAGCGCCGCGCGGAAGACTACCGCAAGCGCATCCCCGAACTCGGGAAGACCCGGCTCAAGGGCGGACAGGTCACGCCGCTCACCATCCGTGAGCCCCTGTCCAACCTCGTGGCGGACGGCTACGTCGCCATCGGCGACTCGGCCCACATGTCCATGGCGGTCAACGGCTCCGGCCTGTCCATCGGCTTTGAGGTCTCCCAGTTCCTGGCGGAGACCATCATGGCGGACAAGAAGGGCGCGTTCACCGCGAAGACCCTGTATCCCTTCGCCTACAAGTTCTGGAAGAAGAAGGG
>CAJGDU010000198.1 GCA_904502175.1 Clostridiaceae bacterium | reverse complement strand
GATCTGTCCGGAAAGTCCCCGAACGAGGACCTGGGCGCCGAAGCGGCGGCCAGACTGAACGTGGACCCCGAAGTGGTGAAGGTCTACGAACTCGACGAGAGTTCCGCCGCGTTCCTCGAGACCTGGCAGCAGGAACTGGAGGCGCGGGGCTTTGCACGGACCGGTGACATGGAAGAGGGCGGAAACACCGCCACCTGGTATTCCGATGACCGGAAGATCGGCCTCGTCGCCGGCTACATGGACACCGACCAGAAAGACGGCGCCGACGCCGTGGCCATCCTGCTCGCGGACAAGTCCACGGCCGGCCAGTATGTCAACATCGACTACGAATCGGTCCAGGAGAGCTGGGGCAACGCGAACAACGGCGGCAGTTTCTTCATCGATGAAAAGAAGATCTACGGATTTGGCTACATCGGCTCTGCCTGGGAGGGCTTCCTCTCGAAGAACACCGACAGCTCCGACGCCCAGATGCTGGTGGAAGATGTCACACCGAAGTTCGTCCAGGAAGTGGACAAGACCGTCTATGCCAGCCTGCCCGGCCGCATCGTAGCCGTGGACACGAAGGAAAAGGACCCGGAGGAGGCCGTCACCACGCTGGTGGAGACCAAAGCCGAGTCCCTGCAGTACTACAACGACAAGCTCTACTATGCCACGAAGGACGGCCTGTTCCAGGCGGGTCCGGACGGCGCCGATCCCGGGAAGATCACCGGGAAGGTCATGAAAAAGGCCTTCATCGTCGGCGACAAAGTCTATTATAAGGACACCACGGACCAGGGCACGGAACACGCCTACAGCCTGCTGACCGGTGCCGACACCCGTGTCACGGAGGAGAGCGTTTCCAGCTTCTTCCTCGGCAGCAAAAACTACGGCTATTACATCGCCAAACGGGATGTGACGGAAGAGCCGGAGGACGAAGAGGACGCGAAGGCGGAAGAGACGACGAAAGCCGCGGAGGAAGAGACCGCGGAACCGGAAGAAACTTCTGAGGAAACCCAGGAACCGGAGACGGCCTGGACCATCATCCGGGTCTCTCTGAAGGACGGAGAACTGACCGAACTGGCCACGGTCCGCGAGGGCACGAGCCTCATCGGCATCGGCGGCAAGGTCTACTATGTCTCCGATGTCCACAACGGGCAGATCTACAGCGTCGCGAAGAGCGGCGGCACCCCGAAACGGGTCACCCGGGACGAGGACTGCAAGAGGCTCATGACCTTCCACGACATGCTCCTCTACTATGACTACGACGATGAGACCGGGACCGGTCTGGAACACATCTACATCAGCACGACAGACGGCTTCATGAAGTCCGACATCCTCTACTGATTGTAAAAAAACAACGCTGAAAGCGTGCCCGAAACGGGAGGCTTTCAGCGTTTTTCTTTTTGGTCGGTTCAAAGGGAGTACTTCTTTTTGCGATCGACGGAATAGGTGGCGTAGTAATAGATGGAGAGCGCTGCCGCGCTGAGGGCCCAGGAGGCCGGGAAGCAGCCTGCAATACTCAGTACGCCCTGAATGAGCTTGACGCCCAGGAGCAGGATGCCAAAACGGGTGAGCAGGTTGAACCAGAAATTGAACTGCACGGTGAGTTTTTCTTTTCCAAGCCCTTCCAGGCTGGCGGACAGCACGGTCGAGATCGCATAGAACACATAGAACGTGGACAGCAGATTGAGCACATGCATGGCGATCTCCGTGACCTCTGCATTGTGGCCGAGGGCCATGAAAAAGACCGGACCCACCAGACGGGTGAAGGGGATCAGCAACAGCGCATAGAAGACGCCAATGATCATCAGCGGGTTCATGGCGGATACCAGGGCATAGTTCTTTCCCCGGTCGAAATACTCTTTGGAAAGCCTTCGCGCGGGGGCGCGCATGGCGTGGATGGGAATGAAGAGCAGATCCTGGAACACGAACAACAGAGTGAAGGCGGCAATGGTCTCCATGCCGAATTCGTCGATGTAGAACTGCAGGAAAATGGCAAAACAGCCGGCCAGAAAAGCGATGGCGACGGGCTTCCAGATCTCCTTCCCGATGTTCTTTGCCGTCTCCCAGTCAAAATAGGTGGTCGTCTTCACGCCGTTTTTCTCGCGAAGCCTCAGCACAAGATAGGTGTTGATGAGGGAGGCGGCGCTTTGGGCGACGATGGCCGAAATGGCGCAGCCTCGAATATCCCAGCCGAACAGGCCGACAAAGATATAGCTGAAGCTTCCGTGCAGCGCCAGAGCACTGATCTCCGAGAGGACCGGACCGGTGCGCTCGCCGCTCTGGATGAGGATGATCGAGGTGACACCATAGTACAGGATGGGCGTGAAGGTGAAGGAGAAGTAGCGAAGAAATGTGCTGGTGACTTCTTTGATCTCCTCCGGGGTCCAGACCTGCCAGATGTAGCCGGGGGTGATGAGAATGGCAAAAATGGTGCTCCCGACACCGATGAGGACGGAGAGGATCATACTCGTTGAGATGACCTTCTGGACTTTATAGGGGTCTTTTTCCTTCTGTGCCCGTTCCAGATAATAGCCGGTGCCTGCCACGAGGGGAAGGAACATGCCGGCGGAAAGCGTCGTATAGGCATAGACGATGCCGTACGAGGCGATGTATCGATAGTCGAGAAAGATGGCCATCATGATATAGTTCAGGAAATTCATCCCGAAGACGACCAGGGAGGACATGAGCGCCGGTGTCCCGAAGCGAACGGTTTTCCGCAGGACGTCGCGGACTTCCAGCCGCTGCTCGGTCAGTTCCGACTGGGGGATGCGAAAGGGGGTTCTGGCCATGTCAGCGTCTCCTTTCTGGAAAATACGATATAAAGCTGTTCTTATTGTATCGGCTGCGGACTGTTTTCGCAACTCTGTAAAGAAAACGCTCAAAAAAATGGCCCGTGCGATTTGCATTTGCCTTCAAAATAGAGGAAAATAGAGATGGAAGAAACCAACTACGTACGAACTGGAAAGGGATATCTTTATGGAGATGCGCATCG
>CAJGDU010000197.1 GCA_904502175.1 Clostridiaceae bacterium | reverse complement strand
GACGCCGACGTCATCTGCGGCTACACGGTCTACGTGTACCTGTTGCGCCCGCGGTTCCCGGACAAAGAGTACGTTGCCTCCGGCATGCGCCAGGAAGTGGAGCGCTGCGAGCAGGCGTTACAGTCCGCGGCAGCGGGGAAGACCACTGCCCT
This sequence comes from Clostridiaceae bacterium, assembly GCA_904502175.1. Classification (GTDB taxonomy): domain Bacteria; phylum Bacillota; class Clostridia; order Oscillospirales; family Acutalibacteraceae; genus RUG420. Next base: position 2,852 of record CAJGDU010000197.1, on the reverse strand, counting down.
GGTCTGCAGCGGAGACGCGGGCGTCTACGGCATGGCCAGCCCCGTTCTGGAACTGGCCGGCAGGTATCCGGGCGTGGAAGTCGTCGTGGTGGCGGGTGTGACCGCCGCCCTCTCCGGCGCCGCCGTCCTCGGCGCGCCGCTCAGCCACGACTTCTGTGTCATCTCGCTGTCCGATCTGCTCACCCCGTGGGAGGTCATCGAGACCCGACTGAAGGCCGCGGCCCTGGGCGACTTTGCCATCGCGCTCTACAACCCCGCTTCGAAAAAACGGAGAGACCACCTGCGCCGGGCCTGCGACATCCTGCTGGAAAACGGCAAGAAGCCGGAGACGGCCTGCGGCTACGTCCGCAACATCGGCCGGGACGGGCAGGAGGCCACGCTCTGTACGCTTGCGGAGCTGAAGGACGCGGAGCTCGACATGTTCACCACCGCCTTCGTCGGCACCGCGGACACGTTCGTGTCGGACGGCCGGCTCATTACGCCCCGGGGCTACCGGGAGACGGGAGGGGACGCATGAACATCCTGTTATTCAGCGGCACCACCGAGGGCCGCACCCTCTCGGAAGAACTGGTGCGGCGGGGCCACCGCGTCACCGTCTGCGTCGCCACCGAATACGGCAGAGAAGAACAGGAGCAGGTCTCCGGAGCTGCCGTCCTCACCGGCCGGAAGACCGGGGAGGAGATGGAGGCACTTCTTAGGGAACACGACCTCTGTGTGGACGCCACCCACCCCTACGCGACGGAAGTGACCGCGGCCCTGCGCGCCGCGGCGGAGCGGACCGGCACGCGCTATGTGCGCATCCGCCGGACGCTCGGGATCCCGGGCAGTGCATCGCCCGAACACGCGCGGTACTTTTCCTCAGCGGAAGAGGCTGCCGCCTACCTGAAAGCCACCGACGGCAACGTGCTGGTGACCACCGGGACCAAGGAACTGCCCTTTTTCGCGGGCCTTGCCCCGGAGCGGCTGTACCCCCGCGTCCTGCCCTCGGCGGAAAACCTGAAGACCTGTGAGGAACTCTCCATTCCTCATCGCAATATCGTGGCCATGCAGGGCCCCTTTTCCCGGGAGATGAACGAAGTGCTCCTGCGGGAGAAAAACATTTCCTTCCTGGTCACCAAAGACGGGGGCCCCGCCGGGGGTTTCCCCGAAAAAGCGGAGGCGGCCCGGGCCACCGGCGCCGAACTCCTCGTCATCGCTCCCCCGGAGGATGACGGACTCACATTAGAAGAATTCCTGGAGGAACCATTATGCTGACTTATCTGACCGCCGTGGGCGGCGGCACTTTCCCCACCCTCACCGGCGAAGCCCTCCGCGTGCTCATGCAGGCGGACGTCATCTACGGCTGGGAGCGGACCCTGGAAGACCTGCCCGAAGATGTGACCGAGCGCCGCGTCGCGGTGAAGAACTCGGCTGAGCTCTTTGAGATGCTCCGGAAAGACGAGGCGGCCCGGGAACCCTCCGTCGAGACCGCCGTGGTCGTCTACAGCGGCGACACCGGCTTTTACTCCGGCGCCCGTCTCCTTCTGCCGAAGCTGAAAGAGGCCGGCATGAAGGCGGAGCTCATCCCCGGCGTGTCCAGCGTCCAGATCCTCGCCGCCCGTCTGGGACGGCCCTGGCAGGACTGGAACCTGGTCTCGGCCCACGGCGTGGACTGCGACCCGGTGCTGGAGGTCATGAAGGGCAAATACACCTGCTTCCTGACCGGCGGCAAGGTGGGCCCGAAAGACCTGTGCCGGCAGCTTTCCGACGCGGGGCTCGGCAATCTGTCCGCGGTCCTCGCGGAAGACCTCACCTATGAGACCGAGAACCTGAGCTTCGGCACCGTCCGCGCGCTCGCGGAGCGGGACACCACCGCTCTGAACCTGCTGCTCGTGGACCCGGCCCCCATGCTGCCCGCCCGGTGCCCCGGGTACCCGGACAGCTCCTTTGAGCGGGGCAAGGTCCCCATGACCAAGCGGGAAGTGCGGGCCGCCGCCCTGGCCAAGCTGGCCGTGGCGCCCACCGACACCGTCTGGGATATCGGCGCCGGCACCGGCAGCGTCAGCGTGGAACTGGCCCTGGCCGCCCGAAAGGGGCGGGCCTATGCCATCGAATATGACCCCGAAGCGGTGGTCCTGGCGCGCCGGAACCGCGAACGGTTCTGCGCCTGGAACCTGACCCTGGTCGAGGGCTCCGCTCCTGAGGGACTGGCCGGCTGGCCGAAGCCCGACGCCGTTTTTGTCGGCGGCTCCCGGGGGAACCTCACGGAGATCCTGGACGCGGTCCTGCGGGCCAACCCGAAAGCCCGGGTCTGCGTGACCGCCATTACGCTGGAAACGCTCTCCGGCGCCGTCGTGGCCCTGAAGGCCCACGGCATCGAAGCGGCGGTCACCCAGCTCTCCGCGGCCCGCACCTCGGCGGTGGGCACGCACCACATGCTGAAGGCGGAGAACCCCGTCTTCCTCATCACCGGTAACTGCGATGAATAAACTGCTGTTCGCCGCGCCGGCCTCCGGCAGCGGAGAGACCACCGTCACCATGGCGGTGCTGGTTGCCCTGAAGGCCCGGGGACACACCGTCCACGCCTTCAAGTGCGGACCGGACTACATAGACCCCATGTTCCACCGGGCGGCCCTCGGCCTGCCCTGCCACAACCTGGACCTGTACCTGACGGCTCCGGACCGGCTGAAGGAACTGTTCGCCCGCTACGCCTCCGGCGCGGAGGTCGCGGTGGCGGAAGGGGTCATGGGCTTCTACGACGGCGTCGGCGGCGTGACCGCGGCGGCCAGCGCCTGGCATGTGGCCGACGTGCTGGACCTGCCCGTCGTGATGGTCCTGCGCCCGAAGGGCGCGAGCCTGTCCCTGGCGTCTGT
>CAJGDU010000196.1 GCA_904502175.1 Clostridiaceae bacterium | reverse complement strand
TCGGCGGAACAGCCGCCTGCGCAGGGGGGAAGGGAGGCACAAGTCTTTTGCGCTCGCGTAGCCAGTGCAGACAGGGGTAGTGGGTCCCGGGTTGCCCGGCAGGCTCTTGTGTTCGGCGGCGCAGGGGCGGCGGAAGCCTTACTCCTTTGCTTCCCTCGCTGCGAGGGCGGCCTGGGCGCGCGCGGCGTCGTCGCGCATGGCGACCGCGGCTTCCTTGCAGAAGGCCGCGTAGTCGAAGTCCTCGCCTTCCTGTTCCTTCAGATAGTCGAGGAACTCCTGGCGCGTGACGCGCTCGTAGCCGCTCTCCTGCTGGTCGCTCAGCGGGTCGATGGCGGTGCCGTACGTCAGGTCGATCATCTTCCGCACGCGGTTGCGGCAGAAGGCGCCCTGGCAGTAGCCCATGCCGGCGCGGGTGCGGCGCTTCACGCCGTCCACGGTCATGACCGGGATCTCGCGCGTCAGCGCGTCCTTCACCTCGCCCGCCGTCACCTGCTCACAGCGGCAGATGAACTTGTGCGGGTCGTCGTACGGCAGGTCCAGGTGGCGATGCACGTAGTCCGCGGTCTTCATCTCCGTCTTGCGCTGAATGATGGGCGCGCGGTACGGGTCGTACGACTCGTCCGGGACGAGCGCGAGCCCCTCCTCTTCGAGCATTTCGGTCACGAGGTCCGCAATGCCGGGGGCGGAGGTCAGTCCGGGGGACTGGATGCCCGCGACGTTGAGGAAGCCCTTCGTGGCCGAGGGCCCGATGACGAAGTCGTCGGTCGAGGAGACGGCGCGCAGGCCGCAGAACGAGCGGATGAACTTCGAGGGGTCCACATGCGCGTAGGACGCGAGCCCCTGCTTGTAAATATTATAAAGCCGGTCCACGTTGGTCCGCTTCGTGGCCGTCGCCGCGTCTTCGTCGATGGCGTCGGGCCCCAGAAGCAGGTTGTCGTGGAACGTGGATGTCACAAGGATGCCCTTGCCCATCTTCGTGGGCATGCTGAACACGACGGTGTTCAGCACATGGCCCGTCCCGCGCCCGAGCAGAATATACTCGCCGGAGCGGGGCGTAATGGTGAACGTGGGCTCGTTGACCATCTGGTCGACCTCGTCGGAGTGCAGGCCCGCCGCGTTCACGACGAACCGGGACGTGAAGTCCGCGCCGTCGGTGTGGACGACGAAGGTCCCGTCGTCCGCCACGTCGATGCCCGTGACCGGGGAGTTCAAAAACAGTTCCGCCCCGTTGTGGATGGCGTTCTCCGCCAGAGCCACCGTCATTTCGTACGGCGAACACACGCCCGCGCCCTTGCAGTACAGGGCGTACTTGACGTCCGGGTTCACGTTCGGTTCCAACGCGAGGATCTCGTCGTGCTCCAGGATCTCGAGGTCCGGCAGCCCGTTCTTCTCGCCGTTCTCCTTGATGGCCTCCAGCCGGGGCAGGTCCGCCTCGTCCAGCGTAATGACGAGGGACCCGGTCTCGCGGAACCCGAAGTTCAGCTCCTTGTCCAGCTGCGCATACTGCCGCCGGCCCTGGTAGCACACCCGGCCCTTGAGCTTCTCGTTCGCCTCGGCGTAGCCGCCGTGGACAATGGCGGAGTTGGCTTTGGAGGAGCCCATCGCCACGTCGTTTTCCGCCTCCACGACCGCTATCTTCAGCTGGTACCGGGACAGCCGCCGCGCAATGGCGCAGCCGACCACGCCGGCGCCGATGACTAAAACATCATACATAAAAATATCTCCTGCAGATCACTGCTCGTCGGTCTTGTCGCTCGAGAAGCTGGTGTCGAGGTACGTCCGGAAGTTTGCCTTGTAACTCGGGAAGAGCTTGGGCGATACGACCCCGGTGTCCACCCAGGCGTCGGCCAGCTCCTTCTCGAAGGCCGCCACGTGGTCGAGGTTCAGCCGGCCCACGTGGTCCACTTCCTTCGCCCGAGCCGCCGCCTGCCGTCCGCTCTCGCGGCCGAAGACGATGACGTCCAGCAGCGAATTGCCCATGAGACGGTTCCGTCCGTGGATGCCGCCGACGACCTCGCCCGCGGCGTACAGGTTCTTCGTGTTCGCCACTTCACAGCGCTCGTTGATCTCCACGCCGCCGTTCTGGTAGTGCAGCGTCGGGTAGATGAGAATGGGTTCTTTCCGCATGTCGATGCCGTACTTGTTGAACATCTTGAACATGCCGGGTATTTTCGCGACGATGGTGCCTTCCCCGTGGATGGCCTCGATCATGGGCGTGTCCAGCCAGACCGCCTGCCCGCCGCCGGGAATGTCCACGCCCTTGCCCCGGTCGGAGCACTCGCGGATGACGGCGGCCGCCGCCACGTCACGCGTCTCGAGCGGGTGCATGAACACTTCGCCGTCCGCGTTCACGAGCTTCGCGCCGAGGCCGCGGACCTTCTCCGTGACCAGCGCCCCCAGGATCTGCTCGGGGAAGGCCGCGCCGGTGGGGTGGTACTGCATGGTGTCGGCGAACAGGAGCGGCGCGCCGACACGGTACGCCAGTACCAGCCCGTCCGCGGTGGCACCGTGGTGGTTGGACGTGGGGAAGTCCTGAATATGGAGCCGGCCTGCGCCGCCCGTCGCCAGAATGGTGGTCTTGGCGCGCACGACCTTGAGCTCCTTCGTGTTGGTGTTGATCAAAACGGCGCCGCCGACATTCCCGCTCTCGTCCCGCAGCAGCTCGATGCACGCCGCGTAGTTCAGGCAGGGGATGCGCCGGCAGCGGGTCTCGTCCCGCAGGGTCCGCATGATCTCGGCGCCGGTGTAGTCCTTCGCCGCGTGCATGCGTTTGCGCGAGGTGCCGCCGCCGTGGATGGTGACGAGCGAGCCGTCCTCTTCTTTGTCGAACTCGACGCCCAGGTCGGACAGCCACTGGAAGCAGTCCGGGGCCTCGGTCACGAGTTTATAGACCAGTTCTTTCTTGCCCAGATAGTGGCCGCCGCCGAAGGCGTCCAGGAAGTGCTGGGCAGGGGAGTCGGTGGGCTTCGTGGCGCCCTGGATGCCGCCCTCCGCCATCATGGTGTTGGCGTC
>CAJGDU010000195.1 GCA_904502175.1 Clostridiaceae bacterium | reverse complement strand
TACGCCGTCATCGACGGCGCGTGGCTGAACGACGCGCCGTACGGCACCCTGCACCGTGTGGCAGGGGACGGGGAGCACCGCGGCATCATGCAGGCGGCGCTCGCGTACTGCGAAGGCGTCATCCCCAACATGCGTGTGGACACCCATGCAACGAATGCGGCCATGCAGCACGTTCTCGAGAAGAACGGCTACGTGCGCTGCGGCACAATATACGTGGAGGACGGATCTCCGCGCATCGCCTACCAAAAGGAGTATGTTTTATGAAACTGGAACTGTACATGTTTGAGACCTGTCCGTTCTGCCGCCGGGTGCTGAGCTACCTCGATGAGAGCGGCCGGACCGACGTGGAACTGCACAACATCCGTCAGAACGAAGACGACCGCCGGCGGCTCATAGAGGTCGGCGGCATGGAGCAGGTGCCCTGCCTGTTCATCGACGGCCAGCCCCTGTACGAGAGCCTGGACATCATCGACTGGCTGAAGGCCCACCCGCAGGCGTGAAGAAAGGAAGTGTCCCATGAGCAAAACACTCGTCGCATGGTTCAGCGCGGAGTCCGGTTCGACGACCGCCCTGGCCGAGAAGTTCGCGAACGTCACGGGCGCGGACAAGTATGAGATCGTCCCGGTGAAGCCCTACAGCAAGGCGGACCTGAACTACACGAACCCCGTGTCCCGCTGCAACAGAGAGCAGATCGCCCGGCGCGATGTGCCCATTGCGGGAACCGTCGCCAACATGGCGGACTACGACACCGTCTTCATCGGGTTCCCCATCTGGTACTACAACGCCCCCATGATCATCAAGACCTTCGTCAAGCAGTATGACCTGGCCGGCAAGAAAGTGGTCCTGTTCGCCCGGTCCGGCGGCAGCGACATCGGCAAGACCGTCGAAAAGCTGCAGCCCTACCTCTCCGACGGCACCACCGTCGCCGGCGCGAAGGTGTTCTCCGCCGACGTCAGCGAAGCGGAACTGAAGAACTGGATCGCCAATCTTTGAAAAGATAAAAAGAAAGCCCCGCAAAAGCGGGGCTTCTTTTTATGCGTGTCAGTCGATATCGATGACTTCGTAGGACTTGGAGCCGAGGCCGAACTCCTCGCCGTAGTCGACCTGGATGAGGCCGCCGCGGTTGGTGATCCGCTTGACGAGGTCAGCGCCGCCTTCTTCCTTCTGGTCCCAGATGATGTCCAGACAGGCCTGGTCGCAGGCGACCGGGTCCGTGGAGGCGAAGATGCCGTAGTCGTCCATCTTCGGAGGTCTGGGGAAGGGGAAACAGTCACAGTCAACGGACAGGTTGTTCATGACGTTGATGAAGATGATGTTCTCCTTGCCGAAGTAATCGACGATGGCGCTGGTGGCTTCGACCATGGACTCTTCAAAGTCCGGGTCGCCGCCCTGGCGCATGAACTTGCCCTGGCCGAGCCAGCCGACCCACCGCTCGTCGGTCCGGGAACCGGAGTGGATACGGGCCTTGCCGTGCGGAGAGGCGAAGCCGATGGAGCTGTTCTTGATGGCGCCGCCGTAACCGGCCATGGGGTGGCCCTTGAAGTGGGACAGGACGATGCAGGACTGATATTTCTCAATGCCCTTGCCGACCCGGTCGTACTCCAGGTGCTTGCCGCCCGTGACGGGAATCTCCATCTCGCCCTTGAGGTCGAGGAGGTCGACACCTCCGTGGGTGGCATAGCCGTGCTTCAGGATGATGGCCTTGTGGGTGGGTCCGACGATGCGGACGCCTTCATAGGCCGTGTTGTTCTCTACGAGTTTGCCTCTGACTTTTGCGACCAGCGGCTGAATCATTTTTGCGTCCAGCGAGTTCGGATTGAAAATCTCGCCGGTGGAGATCTTGACCGCTGTTCTTCCTTTCGGCTTCCAGTTCATCGCCTCATAAATTCTGATGAGGGATTCCGCCGAAATTTCTTTCGTGAAATAGACAGTACTTGCCATAGAATACCTCCCTTGTTTTAAAACAAACATCAACCCACCTTCATCGTAGCATTGCCATTTCAGGGGGTCTATAAACGTTTGCTTATGTTAAAAAAGGGAAGACGAAAAAGAAACCCCGTCACCATGGACGGGGTTAGAAAGCATGTTTACTTTTTGACTTCCACGGGGAAGGGGAGCTGCTCGAGGATGTCGCGGTCCCGGTCGATGCCCGGGTAGACCTCGATGAGCTTCAGACCGTTCGGGGTGAGGCGGAACACGCCGCGCTCCGTAACGTACAGGATCTTCTGCCCGTTCTGGATGGCCCGCTTCGCGGAGAAGCTGATGCTCTGGACCTTGTCGACGAACTTCGGGATGGAGCCCTCTTTCTCGATGGAGACCTCGCCCTTGTTGTAGTTGACCTTGAGGCCCTTCGTGTTGAAGGTCATGCAGAAGACGACGGTGGGCGTCTTGGCGGTGATGTTGCAGAACCCGCCGATGCCTGCATAGGCGCCGGGGCCGCGATGCGCGTTGACGTTGCCCTCCTTGTCGACTTCGTAGGCGCCCATGAAGCAGATGTCCAGGCCGCCGTTGTCGTAGAGGTCGAACATGTTGGCCATATCAATGACGCAGTTGGCGCCGATGGTGGCACCGAAGACAGTGCCGGAGGCCGGAAAGCCGCCAATGCCGCCGGACTCGACGGTAATGGTAATGTTCTCCAGAATGCCGCTCTTCCGGGCGTACTTGGAAACCGTCTCGGGAATGCCGATGCCAATGTTGACAATGTCATCTTCCTTCAGCTCCCGCGCGGCGCGTTTGCCGATGACATTGTAGACCGGGTTGGTCTTGGTGCGCACGTTGCTGATTTCGTCAATCATGTCGTACCAGCCCTTCCACTCCCGGTACGGAATCTGGAAGGAACCGGTGAGGGCAGTGTAGGCCACCGGCCGTTCCTCCGGATCGGTGACGACAATGACGTCCACCAGACAGCCGGGAATAATGGTGTTACGCGGCCGGGACGGGGTGACCACCCGGCGGTCGACCTGGACAATGACCTTGCCGCCGTTGGCCTTGACCGCCTGGCAGATGGAGAGGGCGTCGCCCGACATGTACATGTCGTCAAAAGAGACGT
>CAJGDU010000194.1 GCA_904502175.1 Clostridiaceae bacterium | reverse complement strand
CTTGAGGCCGACCTTGTCAAGAACTTCCTTCATGGCAATGCGGGCGGACTCTTCCGCGTTGATCTTGGATTTGATGGTGGTATCGGCAACGATCTTGCCGTTTTCATCGAGGATAACTGCTTTCGTGTAGGTGGAACCTACATCGCAGCCGCCGTAATACTTCATAGAAATACCTCTCCTTCAATTACATCGTTTCGTCGTCATCGAAGTCCACCAGAGACGGGTCGATGGGCTCTTCCTGCATGACGGTGGTCATGTAGTTGTTGACACGGTCTCTCATGTCCTTCCGGGAAACGGTCCGCGGATCCATGAGGTCGTGCTCGATCCAGATGAGGCGCACGCCGCGCTCTCTCGCCTGGTCGTCGAACAGACCCTGAAGGGTGGACATGTTCTTGCAGGAGACGTGCTGATACATGATGACGATCTCGGGTCTCCAAAGCTCGACCTGACGCCACAGCTCGTCGACGACGTGCTGCTAGCCGCCGTTGGTGTGACGGCGCATGACCATACGCTCATAGAGACGGGACATATCGCGAAGTGCCTCTTCGGGGTCGGTCGTGTTCAGGTGTTTGGTGAAGTTCAGGCCTTCCATCTCGACCAGGACGTTGATGCCCCAGCAGTTGGCGAGCCAGTTCGAGAAGTTTGCATAGTAGTGGGCCGGGACGGACCAGACGATGGCGCGGTGGCGCATCTTGCCGACCCAGGGCTCCTCGTGGTTCTCGTAGGCCTGCATCATCAGGTTGTTGACCTTTTCGAAGGTCTTGATGACACGGGGGTCGATACCGCCGTCCATCTCATAGTTCCACTTGCGGAACAGCTCGTAGGCGGGACCGATGAGCTGCGGGGTATCGGTCTGGTTGACCTCCCATTTCTGCAGTTCGAAGTCGGTCTCCCGGTTGAACCGGTTCATGCACTCGAAGTAGTGGTCCCAGTTCCATTTGGCACCGGTCTGTGCCTCGATGAACTTGATGCAGTTCTTGACTTCCAGGACCGCCTGTTCCATGACGGACTCATCTTCGTACCGGACCGGGAAGGTCAGGTGGAAGGTGGGCAGGTCTTTGAAGCGGCGGGACGTGTACTCGGAAGCCATGACGGAACCGTCACAGGGCATGGAGCTCGAAATGAAGCAGGATCCGAGATGGGGCAGCGCGTCCAGGACGACGGCGCCGGCCTCAGAGGTCGGGACGGGGCAGGTATCGGAGGGCAGACCGTAAGCTTCGACGGCGTCGATGTACGGTTCGCAGACCAGCTGGTCGACTTCGGAGACCAGGAAGACCGGCATGAGCTGATAGGGGATGCCGAGGAGGTCCGGGAAACCGGCCATGATCTGACCCATGGTCATTTCGTCCAGCAGGACGACCTGCTTGGAGAGCTCGGTGGAGTTACCGTTCTTGTTGTCGCCCTTGGCGAGGAAGAGCAGGTTCTCCGTCACGAAACGGAAGATGGTGAAGATGAGCTCGTGGTGCATTTTCAGCGCATTGCCGCGCAGACCCAGAATGAGCTTGTCGGCAAAGGCGTGGGCGTTGAAGTAGGAGATCATCCAGCGATAGTGGAAGACCGCGTTCATGGGCGGGATGAGGTCTCTGCCGAAGGTGGAGAGCATCATGCCCCACAGGCGGGCCCACTCGTAGAAGTCGATCCCGGTGGACTTGAGGCCGCGCCACTCACGGCGGGTCATGGCCATCTGGCCCTTGCGGTACAGTTTGCCGAGGTGCTTTTCGCCGTTGATCAGGATATCTTTCCGCTCGGCCCAGGACATGTCAGCGAGGTCTTTGGCCTCCTGCGAGACACGGCCGGAAAACGCTTCCCAGTCCGCCTTGCGGTTCGGCATGAACTGAGACCAGTCGGCTTCTTTCCACATTTCGACAATGATGCCGCCGACCTCTTTCAGGTTTTCCTTCTGGGCAGCCCAGTCCATTTCGTCTTTCGCTTTGAAAAACTTCGGGGCCGGGAACTTGACGTTATCATTTTTACTCATGTTCAGGCACCCTCCTTCATTGACTGGATCCGTTTGATCTCCAGGGCCTCAACGAAGGCCTGGAAACGTGTCCTCAGCTGACCCGAGGAGCGGGAACGGTAAGGTCTGTCGATGGACAGGACCGGCCAGCCGTATTCTTCGGTCAGGATATGGCTCGCGAGCGGGCGCTCAAAAGCCCAGAAGTCGCAGAACTTCATCTGCTCGTAGATGATGCCGTCGGCGCGGAACTCTTTCGCCAGCTGGTCGGCAACATCGCGGCGCTGCTGGACTTTCTCTTCGCTCATGTAGCGGGCGCACTCGGATGTTTTCATGTAATGGCGGCAGATCTGATAGACCAGATCTTCCTCGTCGTTGAGTTCGATGCGCTCTCTGCCGGGCTGCGAGCCGTAGCAGTAGCGGTCGGACACGACAAAGGCGCCGCACTGTTCGATGAGCTGGATGAGTTCGGGGTCGTCGATCTCAGACCCGACGATGGAGACCCTCGCACGGTACCAGGGTTTCGGATCCAGTTCTCTGTTTTTCACTTCCTCCAGGGTCTCTTTCAGATACGGCAGGATGAGAGCCGTCGGGCAGACATAGGAGACCAGGGTGCAAATGGCGAACTCGTAGCCGGTGATGGGCGAATTCTCCAGTTTGCGGAACTCGCTGAGTTCGGTGATGACGTCGCACAGTTCGTTGTGCTCTTTCACCGCGGCGCGGATGGCGTCGTCAGAAATATCGACACCGTAGACCTTGTTCAGCTCTTCCAGCAACCGTTTCCGGACCTGGATGGCCATGTGTTCCACACTGTAGTCTTCCACTTTGTAGGGCACATCCAGATGGGTGGCGAAGAAAGACGGTTTTGTATTGCAGTTCAGCACTTCGATATGCTCCGCACAGCGGTTCATAGCCGTGCAGGCGTCGACCTGTGCCAGAACGTCCAGATACTCGTAGCCGCCTTCAATGCCGCGCTCCAGAAGACTGCGGGCGAACTCGCAGGTGTAATTGGACATGTAGTAGGTTGCGATGTCGATGGACCCCGTGTTCGGTGCACGGAGACGGGTCGAAAAACAATTGCCAACGTTCAGAAGTACTTCGGGCATATGATAGCAGGTATAACCGACTGCCAGCTGACCATCTGCCTGG
>CAJGDU010000193.1 GCA_904502175.1 Clostridiaceae bacterium | reverse complement strand
GGAAAGAGAAAAAAGCCCTCGGGCTGACGCCGCCGGAACCGACGCCGGAGGAGCGGGAAGCCTTCATGCGCGAGGCGCTGGCCGACGCGCGGCTGGCGCTGGCTGACGCAGAGGTGCCCATTGGTGCCGGCGTCGTCCGCGGCGGCGAAGTCGTCGGGCGGGGCCACAACCGGAGAGAGTCCGGGAAGAACGCCCTGTACCACGCGGAACTTATGGCCATCGACGAGGCCTGCAAGGCCCTCGGCGGCTGGCGGCTCTGGGAGTGTGACCTGTACGTCACGCTCGAGCCCTGTCCCATGTGCGCCGGCGCGCTGGTGAACGCCCGGGTGCGCAACGTGTACTACGGCGCCCGGGACGAGAAGGCCGGCTCGGTCGAGAGCGTCACGAAGCTCTTCGACCTGCCGTACAACCACCGGCCGCGCGCATACGGCGGCCTCCTCGAAGAGGAGTGCGCCGAACTCCTGACGGAGTTCTTTCAGCGGTTGCGGGAAGACCGTACATCGCCCAAGGAAGCAGAATAATTATTAGCACATACAGAGGAGAAACACCATGCCTGACAACAACGCACCGTTCAACAAAGAAGAATTCGCCTGGGAGTCCAACCCCTTCAGTGAAGTGGACAAGGTCATTGCGGTCGCCTCCGGTAAGGGCGGCGTCGGCAAGTCCCTCGTCACGTCTCTGCTGGCCTGCGCCGCCGTGAAAGACGGCAAGGAAGCGGCCATCATGGACGCGGACGTCACCGGTCCCTCCATCCCGAAGGCGTTCGGCCTCCACGGCATGCTGTCCGCCATTGAAGGCGTGGGCATTGAACCCGCCGTCACCGAGACCGGCGTGAAGGTCGTCTCCATGAACCTTCTGCTCGAGGACGAAGAGTCCCCCGTGGTCTGGAGAGGCCCCGTCGTGGCCGGCGTCCTGCAGCAGTTCTGGAAAGACGTGGACTGGGGCAAGGTCGACTACATGTTCGTCGACATGCCTCCCGGGACCGGCGACGTCCCGCTGTCCATCTACCAGTCCCTGCCCGTGGACGGCATCATCGTCGTCACCACGCCCCAGGACCTGGTCCAGCTCATCGTCAAGAAGGCCTACAACATGGCCCAGATGATGAACGTGCCCATTCTCGGCGTCATCGAGAACATGAGCTACCTGGAGTGCCCGGACTGCGGGAAGAAGATCAACGTCTTCGGGGAGAGCAAAGCGGAGCAGATCGCCAAAGAACTCGGCGTTCCGGTCCTGGCCGCGCTGCCCATCAACCCCGGCAACGCCACCCTTGTGGACCTCGGCAAAGTCGAGTCCGCCAACGCCCCTGAAATGACCGAGGCGTTCGCCAAGGTCAAGGAAGCTCTGGGCGACAAAGAATAAGTTTTGAAAAGCGCTTTGGATATTCATGAAATACCTGTGCAAGCATTTAGGAGGTAGATTATGAAAATCGCAATTCTGAACGGAAGCCCGAAAGTGGGCAACACCGCCGCGCTCGTCGACGCCTTTGTCGAAGGCGCCAAAGAAGCAGGCCACGAAGTCGAAGTCCTTCATGTCGGGAAAATGAAGATCGGCGGCTGCCTCGGCTGCGAATACTGCCACACCAAGGGTGAGGGCAAGTGCATCCAGCAGGATGACATGGAAAAGGTCATGCCCGCTTACAAAGAAGCCGACATGGTCGTCTTCGCGTCGCCCATCTACTACTTTGACATGACCGCGCAGATGAGCGCCGCCATCCAGAGAGTCTACGCCATCGGCAAGCCGGCCGCTTCGAAGGCTGCCCTGCTTCTGAGCTCCGCCTCTCCGGGGACCCAGACCGGCGCCATTGCCACCTACGAAGGCATCCTTGCCTTCACCGGCATTGAGAACGCAGGCGTCATCTGCGCCGCCGGCGAAGAAAACGGCTCCCCCGAGAAACTCGCCGAAGTCCGCGCTTTCGCCGCCGCCCTGTAAAGTATGAAAAAAGAGCCCTCTTGAAGAGGGCTCTTTTTGTGCGCCTTCGGAGCAGGTGCCACGGGTTTTCGGGGCTGTCAAGGGCAGGTTTGCCCTTTGGCCTGCGAAAAAAGTGTGTTTTGAGCGCTGAAACAGTTTGGCCTGTAATTGGGCAGCAGGATGATTGCTTATTTCGACCGGCCCTGCTTTTTCGTGGCAATGGAGGCGGCCTTGACGACCAGCTTGTTGGTCATGGGGATGTTGACGACATCTCTCTTGAGCTTCAGTTTCTTCATCATGGTGTCGGCGTAGTCGACGTTGAATTCCACGCCGGAGACGAAGCTGCAGACGTCCGCGCCGAGGAAGACGATGGGCCAGGCCATCTCTTCGGGCGTGGCGAGGCGGGCGGCAATGCCGGCCTCTTTCAGAAGGGCTTCTTCGCCGCCGGCAAGCTTCTGGAACTCGTCCTTCATACCGGTGTCGGTGGAGCCGGGCATGACGGTGTTCACGCGGATGCCCTTCTTGCCGAGTTCCGCGGACTGGATGGCGGCATAGTAGGAAATGCAGCGTTTTGCATACAGATAGGCGAAGTTAGACGGGGAGATCTTTGCGAGGCCTTCTACTGCCTTCTCGACTTCTTCCCAGGTCTTCGCCTGAATGACGGGCTCCTCTTCCTTCTTGAACTTCAGCCAGCTGGTGCCGGCCGTGGAGGAGACATAGACAATGGAACCGCCCGCCGGAATGCGGTCTTTCAGGTAGGTCTCCGTTGCGTACCAGTTGGAGGTGTAGTCGCAGTTGAAGGTGGTCATGTAGTCGGTCTTTGCGCCGGACAGACCGGCGACGCCGAAGAAGCAGTCAATGCGCTCCGGCAGTTCCGCGTAAGCCGCGTCGACAGACTCTTTCTTCGAAAGGTTCGTCGGAATGAACTTCTCAATGCCGGGGACCGTGCACTCGTTGAGGTCCAGGGCGTAGACTTTCGCGCCGAGCTCGACGAGGATCTCCGCGGTAGCTTTGCCCATACCGCTGGAGGCACCGGTGACGACACAGACTTTTCCTTCATATCCAAATGCGTTCTTTAACATGGTGATCTTCCTTTCAGGGCGATGTGCCCAAGTATGCCGTTCTGAGACAAATGTCTCGCTTTTCTCTTCAATTCTAACTATAATGGAAACAGAGCAACGGACAAGCAAATCGCCCAAAACTG
>CAJGDU010000192.1 GCA_904502175.1 Clostridiaceae bacterium | reverse complement strand
CCTGGTCCTTCGGCGTGGCGACCGGCTTCAGTTTGATGTTCTCAAACACCCATTTATAGGCCTGGATGGTCTCGTTGAAGGCGGTATTGCCGCCGGAGTAAGTGCGGTTCTTCCAGCCCTCCGCGCCCTGGATGATGATGGTCAGGTACGTATACCCGTTCTGGGAGGCGTAGGAGGCGAGGCAGTAGCCCGCTTCCGCGGTGGTGCCGGTCTTGATGCCCATGCAGGGCAGGTAGGTGTAGTAGGAACCCGGCAAAAGCAGAGAGTTGGTATTGTTGAACTTGGTCTCTCCCCGCTTGTTGGTGGTTTCCAGGGTGTAGACCGACGTGCCGACGATCTTCGTGAAGGTGTCGTTCTTCAGGATGTGGCGGATGAGTTTCGCGAGGTCCTTCGCGGTGGTATAGTGTTCGGCCGCGTCAAGTCCGTGGGGGTTCAGGAAATGTGTGTTTTCGAGGCCGAGTTTTTTGGCGTAGGCGTTCATCTCGTTGACGAACTGCTCCGTGGTGCCGCTGACCTCGTGGGCCAGGATGATGGCCGCCTCATTGGCACTGGCGACCAGCATGAGGTTCAGAAGCTGCTCGACGGTCAGCTGTTCGTCGGCCACGAGGCCGGCGGTGGAGCTGTTGGTGTTTTTCAGCTCGTCGAGTTCCGCCTGGGTGACCGTGCAGACCCGCTGCAGGTCGTCCACTTTGTCGAGGACGACGGTCGCCGTCATGATCTTGGTGAGCGACGCCATTGGCGTCCGTTTGTCCGCGTTCTTGTTGAAAATGACCGTTCCCTGGTCGAGACTCTCCATATAGACGATATCGGAGGTGAATTCCAGTTCCGAATCGTACGCCGCATGGGCCGGAAGGAGTGGTGCGAGAGTCACAAGAAGCGCAAAAAGTAAAGGCAGGATAAACAGTTTTTTAAACGCTTTTCCCATAGACAATCCCCTCTGGAATAGTGTATTATTACTGGAGTATTATAAGTATAACAGATTATTCATAAAAATAAAGTGACAGAAGATTACAGTTGGAGGGAACACCTTGGTATACGTGACCGGCGATATGCACGGCGATTTTGAGCGATTCAAACTGCCCGCCATGAAAAAACTGAAAAAGGGCGATACACTGATCATCTGCGGAGACTTCGGCTTCCTGTGGGACGGTTCCAAAGAGGAGGAAAAGATCCTCGAAAAGCTCGGCGAGAAGAAGTTCAACATCTGTTTCGTCGAGGGCACCCACGAGAACTTCGAGATGCTGAACAGCTACCCCATCTCCGAGTGGAACGGCGGCAAGGTCCACCACATCATCGGCAGTGTCTATCACCTCATGCGGGGCCAGATCTTCAACATCGACGGCCTGCGCATTTTCACCATGGGCGGCGGCGAGAGCCCCGACGTGGACATCCGCATCGCCAACGACACCTGGTACCCGGAGGAGAGCCCCTCTCAGCAGGAACTCATTGAAGGCGCGGAAAACATGGCCACCTACAACAACATCGTAGACATCGTCATCACCCACGAGCCCTCCGCGAAAGTGAAGGAATTCCTGCAGATGCAGTTCACCGAGAAGTCCCGCGTGACGCTGCTGAACACCTACTTTGAAGAGCTGGCCGGCGCCGTCGACTACCGCAAGTGGTACTTCGGCAGCCTGCATATGGACAAACACATTTCCGCTACTCAGGTCGCGGTTTTCACGAACGTACTGGAGGCATGGACCGGCAAACCCATTTGACCGGGAACCCTATGAAACAGTTTTTAAGCACACCAAAACAGGCGCATTACGGCGGAGACCACGCCGTGGTGCGTCCTTTTGCGAAAGACCAGACCGTCCCTGCCATCCTGGCGGTCGTGCTGGTCTCGCTGCTGCTTGCTGTCATCCTCATTTTCGGGGCCTCCCGCCCCGCGACCCCTGCGAAGGTGGCGGAGGCGCCGAAGGCCAAAAACACCGCCGCCGAGCCCGTCACGGATAAGAACGGTGAAGTGGTCCTCCCCCACAACACGAAGGACTACCAGGTGGACAGCACCATCATCGTCCAGGGCACCCGGGCCATGGAGATCTTCACGGCCTTCCACGGCGCGCTGAACCGGTACGGCACGGACATCAACAACTTCGCGGCACAAGTCCCCGGCAAAACGGTCTATGTCCTGCTGGCCCCCACCTCCATCGAGTTCTACGGGCCCGACGACTACAAGACGAAGAGCCAGTCCTTCGAGACGGCCATCGAATACGCCTACGAGCCCATGACGGCGTCCAACATCAAGACCGTCAACTGCCGCAACGCCATCGCGAAGCACGTGGACGAGTACATCTACCTGCGGACCGACCACCACTGGAGCGGCCGCGGCGCCTACTACGCCTATACCGAGTTCTGCAAGGTCGCCGGTCTGACCGCGCCGAAGCTGAGTTCCTATGAAAGCGGCTCCGTCGAGGGCTTCGTCGGAAGCCTCTACGCGCAGACGCAGGAAGACATCCTCAAACAGAACCCCGACACCGTCACCTACTACTTCCCCCACACGAAGTCCACCGGGGAAGCCTTCGAGACCACCGCGCTCACGAACCCCCGTTCGGTCAAGGTCGTCCAGCCCAAGGTGCCGGCGGAGTACGCGTACCTCTGCTTCATTGAGGGCGACAACCCCATCCTGCGCTTTACGACGGAGAACCACAACGGCAAGTCCATCCTCATGGTCAAGGAGTCCTACGGCAACGCCTTTGCCCCCTTCCTGACCGACAACTACGAGACCGTCTGGGTCGTCGACCCGCGGAAAGTGGACATGGACCTCGCCTCCTTCGTGAAGGAGCAGGGCATTGACGACGTGCTGTTCCTGAACTACGCCTTCGCGCCGTCGAACCCCACGTACCGCGACGCCCTCGAGAAGATGCTGGGCGTGTCGGCACAAAACTGAACCCATCGCCAAAAAAAGCCACCGGGCAGACCCGAACGAGTCTTCCCGGTGGTTCTTGTTTGATTGGGTTGTTTACAGCTCACTGTTGATGGCGTTCATGATGATGTCTGCCATTTGCTGGTGGCCGTAGGCGGTGGGATGGTTGTCATTGAGATAGCCCGGCGAGTTCCGGTCGCAGAACTGGGTGTCGATGTGTTCCATCTTGATGTAGGTGTACCCGTTG
>CAJGDU010000191.1 GCA_904502175.1 Clostridiaceae bacterium | reverse complement strand
TCTGGAAAAAGTTCTTCGAAACTTCAAAAGAAATTTCAAGGGTTCTTTCGTTCATTGATGTTTAATTTTCAAGGTCCACCAACCGCACAGATATGCGGTTTTTGAAACGTCCGCCGGAGCGAACGCGAGATATATAATACTGCAATTATTAAGGGAAGTCAACAGTTTTTTCCACGTTTTTCAGCGTTTTCCGCAGAAGTTTACAACCCGTCCGGGTGTTCGGTAAATCGCCCAAAAAGAAAGGAGCACCAGACGGTGCTCCTTCATACAAAAGCAGTTATTATTTGAGGACGGTATCCAGCCACTTGGCCACATACTGCATGGCGTTGTGGGAACCGGGGGTGAAAGACAGGATCTGGAAATCGTGGAGCGAGAGCGGCCCGGTGGCAATGTACCGATCAACGTTCGCGCCGATCGCCTTCAGCTTGTCCTCTACCATATCGGACTGGCCGTGGGTCATGGGGTCGAACTTGCCGGAGATGATGAGCGTGTTGCCCATGTCCGTGTTGAAGTACGGAATGGGGTTGACGGTCTTATAGAGCGGCGCTTTGGTCGGATCTTTCATATTGAACAGATCCTGCATCATGGAACGGGCCACGGGGATCTTGTTCATGGGCAGGCCCCAGAAGACGTCGGTATTGTAGAAACCGCAGAACAGAAGGCTGCCGGCAACTTTAATGGGAGCCGTGCCGACGCCCATCTCTTTCGCGTACTCGGGGTTGGCCGACGCGGTCTGGGTGACCGCAGCAATGTTGGAACCGGCCGAGTCGCCGGAGACGTAGACCTGGTCGATGTCCAGATTGTACTTGTCCGCGTTGTCCTTGATCCACTGGAGCGCGGCAAAGGCGCACTTGACGGGGTAGGGCCACAGGTAGTCATTGCTGTGGCAGACTTCGGGATCGTGGGAGTCGAAGAACGGGTTCGCCTTCTTCGGCATGCCATAGTTGATGCTCATGACGAACACGCCGCTGTCCGCAAACTGCAGGCACATGCCGCGGCTGTTCTTCTTGTCGCCGATGATCCAGCCGCCGCCGTGGATATTCAGGATGACGGGGTACTTGTCATACTTTTTGTTGTCGGGCGCATAGAGCAAATCGGCCGTCATGACGGTGGGGTTTTCATCACAGTACACGATGTCGTTGATCTCCTTGACCGACGGGTAATTCAGGTTGTTGACCAGAATGTCCTTGGCCCAGTTATCGAGGTTGAAC
Source organism: Clostridiaceae bacterium (assembly GCA_904502175.1). Taxonomy (GTDB): domain Bacteria; phylum Bacillota; class Clostridia; order Oscillospirales; family Acutalibacteraceae; genus RUG420. Next base: position 1,906 of record CAJGDU010000191.1, on the reverse strand, counting down.
AGATAGCCGAGCAGTCCGGATTCTAAAGACATGATTCATTCCTCCATTTGATTAGTGTCACGTTTCTAAAAGACAGTACCATTTTAGCCTGTCAGACCTGTAAAATCAACCGAATCGCCCCGTTTGTCCGGGCAAATTGTCAAATGTGAAAAATTTGTCCAGTGCGAAAGGCATTTTAAGGTTTTTTTCAATTAATAATTGTGATAGTATAAAAATTGGGCGAAATGAAATGAAAAGGGAATAGACTACGGATTTTAGGATTCATTCTTGTTTTGCCCGGATGAGTCTTTTATATTTTTCAGTACTTTAAGGGAGGAAATCACTATGAGCAAAGATTACAAATGGGAAGCCAAAAAGGCTCTCTGGCGCGGCATTGAAGTCGGTTTCACCGCTGCCGAATATGCCTGGGGTTGGTTTTTCCCGGATCCGAAGATCATCAAAGGCCCCGGAGCCATCAAACAGCTTCCCTCTCAAATCAAAGCGGACGGTAAGAAACAGGTCCTTGTCGTCACCGATAAGGTCCTCATGAGCCTCAATCTGCTTGACGGTCTGTTTGAGGCCATGAAGGCAGAAGGCATCGGCTATGTCGTCTATGACGAAGTCCAGCCGAACCCGAGCATCGAGAACGTCGAAGCCGCGCTGAAGCTTTACAAAGAAAACAAGTGTGAAGCCCTCGTCGCCGTCGGCGGCGGTTCTCCCATGGACTGCGCGAAAGGTGTCGGCGCCCGCGTTTGCCGTCCGACCAGTTCCGTCAAGAGCCTTGGCGCCTTCGTTTTCATGGTTGCCATCCCGGTCACCTCTCTGCCGAAAGTGACCTTCAACGGCTATTTCCCGCCGAAACTCTATGCGGTCCCCACCACCGCCGGCACCGGTTCCGAAACCACCATCGCCGCGGTCATCACCGACATGCAGACCCACGACAAGTTCCCCATCACCGACCCGCTCATCCGTGCGAACGTTGCGGTCCTCGATCCGGAACTCACCACCGGCCTTCCGAAGAAAGTCACCTCGACCACCGGTCTCGACGCTCTGACCCATGCGGTAGAGGGTTACACCAACATCTGGTACAACGACAAGAAGTTCAACGAACTGGGTAAAGACGCGGTCGTACGGATCTTCAAATGGCTCGAAGTCGCCTATAACGACCCGACCAACATCGAAGCCCGTCAGGAGATGCTCCAGGCATCCTACAACGCCGGCATGTGCTTCACCAGAGGCGGCGTCGGTTACGTCCACGGCATCGGCCATCGTCTCGGCGGCCTCTATGGCATCCCGCACGGCCTGGCCATGTCCACCCTCCTCACCCACGTCTTCCAGGACGATTTCCTGTTCCCGTACTGCTACGAGAAGCTCGCTGAGCTGGCAGACGCGGTCGGCATCACCGGTTCCTCCAAGCGCGAAAAGGCGAAGAAGTTCATCGCCGAGATCCGCGCCATGGAAGACAGAATGGAAATTCCTTACGGCTTCGCCGAGATCCGCGATGAGGACATCCCCATCATCGCAGAGCGCTGCATCAAGGAAACCAACCCGACCTATCCTGTCCCCCACATCTTCAGCCAGGAAGAACTCGAAGTATTCATCAAAGATCACCTTCAGATCAAGGAATAATCTGTTTGTGCTCCGAACCCCGCCGACTCCGGTCGGCGGGGTTATTTTTTAACGCTTTGTCTTGTATTGAGACCCCATTTATAGTATAATGCGACGGTACATTTACCTATATAAAGATTATATTATATATCCATGAAACAAAGGAATGAGACAGACGACATGGAACGTAAAATGACGACCGCGGAGTTCAAGGAAGACCTGATCTCCAAACTCACCCACATTTTCGGTGTCACTCCCGAGGAAGCCACCTATGAGCAGTATTACAAGGCCATTGCCATCATGTGCAAGGACCGGCTCG
>CAJGDU010000190.1 GCA_904502175.1 Clostridiaceae bacterium | reverse complement strand
GAGTGCATGGAGTGGCCCATCTCGTGGATGATGGTGGACACCTCATTCAGGTTCCCGGTGTAGTTGCAGAGGATGAAGGGGTTGGAGTGGTAGGTGCCGGACGAGAAGGCGCCGGAGCTCTTGCCCTTGTTGGGATAGACGTCGATCCAGCGGTCCATGAAGGCGTTTTCCACCGTTTTCCCGTAGTCCGGGCCCAGCGGGGCAATGGCTTTCAGAATGACCGCCTGGGCCTCTTCATAGGTATACTTCTGCTCCGCCTCCGCAACGAGCGGAGCGTAGACATCAAAGTAGCGCAGGTCTTCGAGCCCGAGCATCCGCTTGCGGAAGTCCACATAGCGGTACATGGTGGGGAGGTTCTCCCGGACGGCGTCGATGAGACTGTCGTAGACCGCGGCAGGAATGTTCTCGTGGGCCATGCTCATCTCCCGGGAGGAGCCGTAGTGCCGGGCACGGGCCTCCGCCACGTGTCCCTTGACGGTGCCGCCGTAGGACGCCGCGAACGTGTTGATGTGCTGGCCGTAGCCCTTGTAAAAGCTGCGGAAGGCGTTCTCCCGGAGCACCCGGTCTTCCGACATCTGCAGGTCGATATAAGAGGACGTGGTCACTTCCCGGGTCTCGCCGTCCTTGTCCGTGACGCTCTCGAAGACGAGGTCCGCGTCCATGAGGTTGTCGGCGATCTCCGAGGGGGCGGCGAACACCTCCCCGAAGCTTGCCAGGAGCTGTTCCTGGTCGGCGGTCAGGGTGTGGGGCTTGGTCCGGAGCAGCCGCTCCATGGTGTAGGCATAGGGGGCCAGGGCCTCGTCGGCGCAGATGGCCTTCAGGGTCTCCTCCGGAAGGGAGAGGATCTCCGGGCGGATGAACGAGGTCCGGGTCATGGCCTCCACATAGGCGCCGTAGACCCGCATGTACATGGACTGGGCGTCCTCGGCGCGGGTGTCCTCCGAGCGGCGCAGGTTCGCGTAGCAGAAGAGGTCGGAGAGGAGCAGGTCCAGTGCGGTGTCGGCGTCGAAGCAGGCCCGGACGGACTCCGCCGTGGTCAGTGTCCCTTCGAAGGCGGCCACGTCGGCGATGCGCCCCTCGAGCTTCTGAAGGTCTTCCTCAAAGGCAGCGTCCGACGGGTACAGGGTGGAGAGGTCCCACCGGTACTGTTCGTCGATCTCGTGCCGTTCTTTCAATGTATTTGCCATAACATCCTCCTGATGTTTTAGTCTTTGGCCAATATTATACCGCAAACCCCGAAAAGTTAAACCTGTTCCGGTTGACTTTCCAAGATAGAATGCTTTATAATCTGTCCATCCAAAAAGGATTATATAAAAGGGGATGAAATGATCTATGGGAGGATTCTGCGGAGTCGCAACCAAAAATGACTGTGTGTTCGACCTGTTTTTCGGGACGGACTACCACTCGCATCTCGGCACGAGAAGAGCGGGTATGGTCATCTACGGAGAGAAGGGGTTCAATCGCGCCATCCACAACATCGAGAACTCGCCGTTCCGGACCAAGTTCGAAAAAGACGTCATGTCCATGACGGGCAACCTCGGTGTCGGCTGTATTTCTGACTACGAGCCCCAGCCCCTCATCGTGCGCTCCCACCACGGCCCTTACGCCATCACCACCGTCGGCAAGATCAACAATGTCGAGTCGCTGACCGACGAGATCGTGCAGAACAGCGGCGCCCATTTCATGGAGATGAGCGGCGGCAACATCAACGCGACCGAACTGGTGGCGGCCCTCATCAACCAGCAGGACAACCTCATCGACGGCATCCGGTACGCCCAGGACCGCATCGACGGTTCGCTGTCCCTCATGCTCATGACGCCCACGGGCATTTATGTGGCCAGAGACAAACTGGGACGCACCCCCATATTCATCGGCAAAAAGGCCGACGGGTACATCGCCACGTCCGAGTCATTCGCATTCCTGAACCTTGGCTATAAAGACTATAAGATCGTCGGCCCCGGAGAGATCGACATCCTGACCCCGGAGGGTGTCACTGTCCTCGTCCAGCCCGGCTCCAAAATGAAGATCTGCACCTTCCTCTGGGTCTATTACGGTTACCCGACGTCCCAGTACGAAGGCGTTCCCGTCGAGACCATGCGGTACCAGTGCGGCGAGCACATGGCCCGCAGAGACGGTCTCCATATCGATGACGCCGACCTCGTCGCCGGTGTCCCGGACTCCGGTACGCCCCACGCGGTGGGCTATGCGAACGAGTCCGGCATCCCCTTCAAACGTCCCTTCATCAAATACACCCCGACCTGGCCCCGTTCCTTCATGCCCACCATCCAGTCGAAGCGCGACATGATCGCCCGCATGAAGCTCATCCCCATTACGGAGCTCATCGAGGGGCAGCGCCTGGTCCTCATCGACGACTCCATCGTCCGGGGCACCCAGCTGCACAACAAGACGGAGTTCCTGAAGGAGAGCGGCGCCGCTAAGATCCACGTCCGCTCCGCCTGCCCGCCCATCATGTTCGGCTGCAAGTACCTGAACTTCTCCCGGTCCACGTCCGAACTGGAGCTCATCGCCCGCCGCATGGTGGAAAAGGAAGAGGGGAAGGACGTTTCCCTCGACGTGCTGAAGCAGTACGCCGACCCCAACACCGACCGCTACGCCCACATGGTCGACATGATCCGCGATCAGCTGGCGTTCGATTCGCTCGGCTACAACCGTCTGGACGACATGATCGAGTCCGTCGGTCTCGACGCGGACAAGCTCTGCACCTACTGCTGGAACGGCGTCGAATAAAAGTGAAAACAGGAGACCTCATCCGTTTACGATGAGGTCTTTTTTTGTTATAATCGATTCGGTTAACTATTGTTTTTTATAGAGAAAGGAATCAGCCATGTCTATTATGAAAAAGCTCTGTGCCGCCCTGTGTGTACTGGGCGTTCTGTTTGCCTTTGCCGGCTGTCAAAAGGTCCCGGAAGGCGGGTCCGAGCCGGTCGACATCGCGGAGAAAGATCCCACGACCGCCATTCTGGTCGTCAGTTTCGGCACGAGCTATAACGACAGCCGGGAGAAGACCATCGGCGCTGTGGAAAAAGCCATCGCGAAAGCGTATCCGGAATACGACGTGCGCCGGGCCTTCACGAGCCAGATCATCATCGACAAGCTGGCCGAGAGAGACAACCTG
>CAJGDU010000189.1 GCA_904502175.1 Clostridiaceae bacterium | reverse complement strand
GCTCATTCTGCAACAGCTCCTTTGTGTGATTTCGTTACGGTTCTATTGTGCCATTTTCCCGCGCATGCCGTCAATATAATATTGTTTTTTATTTAACAAATTTACAATATTATAAAGAAAGACCGCCCGGACAGGGCGGTCTGTTTCATACTCTGCCATTCAGTTGTAGTAGATTTCGTGCATGTAGTTGCGCAGCTGCTCCAGCGTGTAGTCCTTCTTCGACCAGAACGCCTGGTTGAAGATTGCCATGAGGCCGTCCACATAGGTGTTGAACACGACTTCGTAGGGGTACTCATACTCCTTGCCGCTCGTGCAGTTCTGGGCGATGATCTCGCCGAACTCGCAGAAGCACTCCCGGAACAGCTGGTGCAGGGTACCGAACATGGGGTTCTGTACCGCGATCTTCCGGAAGATGGATTTGTTCTTCTCGATGAACCCGTAAATGGCCTCGGCGTCGTAGTCGATGTTGTCGTAGTGGTTCATTTTCTTATACAGGTCCGGGTAGAGCTCATGTATGGTCCTCCAGAAGGCCCACCGGACGACGTCGTATTTGTCGTCGAAATAATTGTAGAAAGTGGACCGGGGAATGAGGCTCATCCGGCAGATCTCCTGAACAGAGACATTGTCAAAATTCTTTTTGGAGAGCAGCAGGAAAAATGCGGAGACGATCATGTTCGTGGTCCGCTTCTGGCCGGTCGTCAGCTTGGCGCGATGGTCCAGTTTCATTTCACATCACCTCAAAACTTGTACTGCTACCAGTATAACCCATCTTGGATATTATTTAAATATAAAGAAATCATTTATACGTATACAAAAAATTGATGGACAAATTGGCGAAACTGTCTAAATCGGGACACATCGCCCAAATCATCTGAGGACATTATTACTAGAATATTACATAATTGAGGAGGACTGTTGTTACAAGATTAACAACGCATTAGAAAAAACTATGAAATGACAGGAGGAAACGTAATGTTGAACCAAGACCCGAAATACAACAGAGGCATTCCGGACCTGACGGACATGACTCAGGAAGAACTGCTTGAGTATTTCAAGACCCTCGAAGCGCCGCCCATCGAAGAGATGAACGGTGAGTACCACACGACAAAGCTCGGCTATCACGGCGTCCGTGACTACATCGAGTGGCGTCTGACCTGCGACAACCCGCTCATGAACAGCGAGTGGCTCGGCAAGGCCTTCCGCCCGACCGGCGACGGCATGGGCCGCGGCTACAACCTGTTCCGCAAACTCGGCGGCAAGCTGACCCAGGTCTATCCCATGAGAACGATGATCGGCCCGTCCCGCTACGACGGCAAACCGGTTTACACGCTCGTATACAGCGCGTTCCCCTTCACCGGCACCTGGCTGGTCCAGATGGTCGATGAGCTCCGCAAGGTCGGCGACAACACCTACCTGCTGATCGGCACTTACAGAGGTGTCTTCAAAAACGCGAAACTGAGACCCCACTTCTGGCTGGTCGAGGGCCCGTACCGTGCATACCGCGGCGACATCGGCCGCAAGGAGCCGAAGAAGGTCGACCTCTCCAAAGAGATCCCGAACTATAAGAAAATCATGAAACAGGCAAAAAAAGCGAAATAAGGTGTTAAAACATGTCATATGAAAAACTGTTCTCTCCCTGCAAGATCGGCAACGTAGAGATCAAAAACCGTGTCGTCATGGTGCCGATGGGAGTAGATGAGGCCGAACCGAACGGAAAAGTCGGCGACCGCTGGAAAGAATACTTCGGCGCCCGCGCCAAAGGCGAAGTCGGCCTGATCATCACCGGTATCACCCGGATCAATGAGGGGAGAGGTGTCGGCCTGCCGATGCAGGTCTCCATGGCGCGAGACAAAAACGTCGACGCCCTGCGGGAAGGCGCCAAAGTGGTCCATGAACATGGAGCCAAGCTGTTTATCCAGCTGCACCATGCCGGCCGTCAAAACGAAGCCATTCTCGGCACGACCTGGGGCCTTCTGGAAATGCTCGAGCCCTTTGTCCCGAACTACTGGGATATTGCGGTCCCGCTCGTCCGCAAACTGCTGAGCGTCATCATGCCGCCCCTTGATAACAACCCAACGCTGCATGAACTGCAGAAGTATATCTTCTTCCCGAACGTCAGCGCTTCGAACGTGCCGCTCGATACTTCCCGGACCGGTCTGCCGCCTTCAAGAGTGCATCGGCTGACCCAGCTGGAAATCAAAATACTCGAGAAAAAGTTTGTCGAAGCTGCGGTCCGCGTCAAAGAAGCGGGCTGTGACGGTGTGGAACTCCACGCGTCCCACGGCTATCTGTTCCAGCAGTTCCTGTCTCCGTACACCAACCGTCGCCACGACAAATACGGCGGCAGCCTGGAAAACCGGATGCGGTTCCTTCTGGAGACGATCGCCGGTGTCCGCGAGGCCGTCGGCCCCGACTTCCCCATCAGCATTCGTCTGACAGTCGATGAACTCTACGATACGATCGGTGAAGCCGGAAAAGGCCTGACGCTGGATGAAGGTGTTCAGATCGCCAAACGCCTGGAGCAGGCCGGTGTCGATGTACTCGACCTTTCCGCCGGCGGCTACGAGACCCCGAACCACACCGTGGAGCCCATGGGCGTCCCCGAGGCCTGGCGTGCACACTTTGCGAAAGCAGTCAAAGACGCGGTCAATATCCCGGTCATCTCGGTCGGTGTCATCCGCAACCCGGATGTGGCAGAAAAACTGCTCGAAGACGGCGTTCAGGACTTCATTGGTCTCGGCCGTCCGCTGCTCGCAGATCCCGAATGGGCCAAGAAGGCGAAGGAAGGCAGAACCGACGAGATCCAGCGGTGCATCAACTGCCTCGCCTGCTTCCAGTCCCTGTTCGAAAACGCATTCCGTTTAGAGCCCGCTCAGTGCGCACTCAACCCGAAGTGCTGCAGAGAGCTCGAATACAACGAACGCACCCTTCCGAAAGACGGTGCCGGACGGAACGTCGTCGTGGTCGGTGCAGGCCCTGCCGGTCTGACCGCCGCCAGAGAACTGGCTTCCCGCGACTTCAACGTCACCGTTCTGGAAAAGGCTTCTGTCTCCGGCGGTCAGCTGAACGCTGCCAACAAACCGCCGCATAAAGACAAGATGAACTGGGCCATCAAAGACCTGACCCATCGCGCGGAAGTGGC
>CAJGDU010000188.1 GCA_904502175.1 Clostridiaceae bacterium | reverse complement strand
TCGTCTTCCGCGAAGACGGCGAGGGGGGCCAGCGTCAGGATCATGGCGAGCGCCAGGATCAGACTCAATACTTTGCGTATGCTTTTCTTCATTTTGTGCATATCTCCCTTCAAAAAATAGTTTCCTTTCATCCACAAAAAAAGACCCACTTCGTCTTTTTCATTTCCCCTAATAATAAAAGTCTTAATAATTATATTTGTGGTAAGCACTTTATTTCCATTAGACAAATGTCTAATAATTATCTTTATTGTTTGTATAAAGCATACAAATGATAAGAGGAACTTTTTGTACTTGTCAAAACAAAAACAGTACGCGTATAAAAAATTAACAAGTGTAAAGTTTGCTGTTACAATTATTGTCAAATTTTGTCCGAATAAATATGTACGGTCGTCCTGTTTTGGGCAAACAAAAAGCACGCTGTGACAGGTGTCACAGCGCGCACATTTACGGTATTCTTTTTGTCAAAACAGACCTGCGGTCATTCGACCATCTTTGCCAGTTCCAGCAGATCGCCTTTTTCCATGCCCCGGACGCCGATGGCATAATTCCAGACGCCGTTGTCTTTGAGGCCTTTCAGCTGCCAGATGGCCACATAGTACTTGCCGTCTTTGCCCTTGAGCATGACCGTGGCGTCCCGGCCGTCTTCGAGGATGACGTCCTTGATGTCCACATCGTCATAGACGTTGTAGTCGCCGGAGATGTCACTTTCCTTGCTGGCGCCGAGGGGGCTCTTGCGCATGTAGGCGACCTCGTCCCCTTCCTCGCCGTAGCGGACCTCGATAAGGTCTTTGTTGATGGTGCTCCAGTAGTACTGCGCGTAGTCCTCGCCGTCGATGCTCACGCCCTCGGGGACGGTGAAGCCGAAGCCGGCGGCTTTCTCCGCTTTCGCGAGGGAGTCATAGGTGACGACCGGGTTCGCGACGCCGGCCGTGGCCTTCTCCTTATCAGACCCGTCGGCAGGTTTTTGCGCCGTGCAGCCCATGAGCAGAACGGCAAACAGGGCCGCAAGCAGGACGGAAATCAGTTTGTTGTGGTTCATAGTGGCCTCCTTTTTAGAAAAAACACAAAATATGGAATTAAATTGTATATTAGGGGTTGCATTCGCAGCCGAAATGCGTTTAAATATATGAAAAGAAAAAGTGAAAACTTTCGAAGTTGCAACGACAAAGAACATATCGGGGGAGGTTCCAAATGTCAGCTGCAGATTTCGCCGCCCTGTTCGGCACAGAAACGGAGGGCCAGGAGGCCGTCCACAATTCGCTCGACAACTTCTTCTACACGGAAGAAGATGACGACGACGAAGGTGCCGAATGGGACTGAGTCTTTAAACCGGACAGTTCTCTGAAAAGAGAACTGTTCTTTTTTATGCCGGGAAGGTGTTCTGCCGGAAGAACTCCTCAATGTCCGCAAGGTCCGCGCCGAAAGAGCCCTGGACCATTTCGTCCCGTCCGCCGCCCCGACCGTTCAGGGCTTCATTGAACTCCCGGGCCAGTTTGCTCAAGGGCAGCTTTTTCGCGGTGGCGATGTACCGGTACCCGTTCGCGGAGTCGGTCAGCGCCACGAAGACGCCGCAGCAGAGCTCGCGCCCCCCGTTGGCCAGCGCCCGCAGGGCATCGGTCTCCAGAGAGGGCAGGTAGACGACCAGGTTGCCCGAAGGGGCCGCCCCGTGGAAGGTCTCCCCTTCCATCTGGTCTTTCAAAAACTGCAGCGCAATGTTCGCCTGGTGCTGCTGCGCCACCGACAGTTCGTGGGTCAGGTGGCCGTTCTGTCTCTGGAGGGCCTCCACCGCGTCGGCGGTCTCTTCCTGGGGCGTGGACGTGAGGTCCACGATGCGCAGGATGTTCGTCTGCTTGACGGTATAATCCTCAAGGGCCCATGGCCCGCAGATCATATGGATGCGGGTGCCGCCGTGGGCCTTCTCGGAGTTCACGATCTTGATGAGGCCGACCTCCCCGGTGCGGGCCACGTGGGGCGCGCAGCAGGCACAGACGTCATACCCCGGGATGGTCACGAGGCGGACGTCTTCCGTCAACTCCAGTTTGCTGCGGTAGTCGAGGTCCGGCAGGGTCGCCGGGTCCGGGTACTCCGCGTACACATCCACGTTCTCCCAGACGGCGCGGTTCACCACCCGCTCCACTTCCCGGAGCTGTTCGTCGGAGAGCTCGCCGTTGAAGTCGCAGGTCACGTCCCGCTCCCCCAGATGGAACCCGATGTTGTCGAGCCCGTAAAGGCGATGCACCGTCCCGGACACCAGATGCTCCCCGGTGTGGTTCTGCATGCGCTCGTAGCGCTGATCCCAGTCGAGAACACCGTTGACCTGGGTCATGGGCGGAAGCGCCCCGTCACAGTAGTGCGTGATGACGCCGTCGTCGCTCATCTGCACATCGAGGACCGGGACGTCGTTCAGCGTGCCGGTGTCGGCATACTGGCCGCCGCCTTCCGGGAAGAAGGCGGTCCGGTTCAAAACGACGGCATATTGCCCGCTCCCCTTCACCGGGTCGCAGGAGAGGACCGTCGCGGAAAAAGACTTGCAGTACGCGTCGGTGTCATAGAGTTTTTCGGTCTTAACAGGTGTCGTCATGGCGAGTGCCTTTCTGTCTGGAAGTTCACTAACCAGTATAGCATATATGGTATAATAGCGTCAGAAGAGTTTTGAAGGAGGTGAGGCCGTGTACGAGAATATGGAAGCCCTCGCGGCTGCCTGCGCGGACTGCGGGCAGTGCAAGCTTTCCGCCGGCCGGACGAACCTGGTCTTCGGCATGGGCGACCCGCACGCCAGCATCCTCTTCGTCGGGGAGGGCCCCGGCTACCAGGAGGACCAGCAGGGTCTCCCCTTCGTCGGCCCCTCCGGACAGCTTCTGGACAAGTACCTCGCCGCCATCGGGCTGGACCGGAACACGAACGTGTACATCGCGAACATCGTCAAGTGCCGGCCGCCCCAGAACCGCGACCCCCTGCCGGAAGAACAGGACGTGTGCATCCGGTGGCTCCGGGAACAGGTGAAGGTCCTGCGGCCGAAGGTCATCGTGTGCCTCGGACGCATCGCCGCCCAGCGCCTCATGGACCCGGAGTTCCGGGTGACCAGAGAGCACGGGCAGTTCGTGGAAAAGAAGGGCATTTGGATGATGGGCACGTTCCACCCCGCC
>CAJGDU010000187.1 GCA_904502175.1 Clostridiaceae bacterium | reverse complement strand
CTCCGGGCTCACGTATTTGAGGTCCGGCAGCCAGATGTCCACGAGGCCCTCCAGCATGCGCAGCGTGTCGACGGTCTCGTAGGTGCCGGTGTTGTAGACAATGGGGACGCGGAGCCCCTGTGCTTTCGCCCGCTCCAGCGCCGGCACGATGGCGGGCACGAAGTGGGTGGGCGTGACCAGGTTGAGGTTGTGGGCGCCGAGGTCCTGGAGCTTCAGGAACACCTCGGTCAGTTCCTCTTGCGTCAGTTCGGTCCCGTTGCGCCCGTCCGCAATGTTGTAGTTCTGGCAGTAGACACAGCCCAGCGGGCAGCCGGTGAAGAACACCGTGCCGGAGCCCCGTTCCCCGGAGAGGCAGGGTTCCTCCCACATATGAAGCGATGCCCGGGCGATGCGCACCGTGTCCGCCTCATGGCACCGGCCGCGCTTCCCCGCGGTCCGGTCCACGCCGCAGTTTCGCGGGCAGAGCCCGCAGGCGGCAAACTCAGTCTTCATCTTCCCTCGCCTGCTTCGCCGCTTCCGCCGCCTGCTTTGCCTTCTGCTCCGCGATGGCGGCCTGCATGGCGGCGTGTTCCTCCACGAGCTCCAGCTTGAGCGCCATGGGCTTCCAGCCGGCGTTCGTGGGCGTGGCCACGGCCTTCAGCGGGATCCACAGGTCCCGCTCCCGGGCCGTCTTTAGGAACGCGTTCAGCGTCTCCTCCGGCAGGTTCGCGAGCACGTACATCTCCTCCGGGAAGGTCATGGCGCTCAGGGCGAGCTTCGCCTCGGGCGGCAGCTCGCTCTGCAGGGAGACGTGGCCGCCGCTCAGCAGATCGCCCAGCGAGAGGGAAAACGCGGCCGGGTCCCCGGCAGCGGTGATATTGTTCAGCGCAATGCCCAGCTCGTCGCAGATGCTCTGCAGCGTGGAAAGGCGCTCGTTTGCAAAGTTGAATGACAGCACAGCCGGCTTCGGCTGACGCGGAATGGCTTTCATAATGTACCTCCTGAAGGGTTCTGCCCCGTATTATACCACATGTGTCAGACGTCCATGTACCCGCGCAGCGACTTCATAAAGAGGTCCGCCATCTCCTTCGGAGACTCCTTCATGTCGTACTCCAGCCAGGCGAGGACCATGGCGGAGGCGGCCCCTGCAAAGAAGTACGGCTGGTACTTGTTGTTGAGCACGCCGAGGTCCTGGATGGTGGTGAGCGTGAGGCGATAGATCATGCCGGAGAGCTTGTTCTGCAGGCCCTGCTTTTTCAGGATACGGAGCTTCTTTTTCTCCCCGGACAGGATGCGGAACACCCGCTCCGTCGCGCTGCGCACATCGGAGGACATCTCTGCGAGGCGTTCGCTGTCATCGGGGCTCTCCCCCGTCTGGCTCGCCGCGCCCGGATCCCGCCAGATCTGCTTCTGCAGCGTCTGGACGTAGTCGTCGACAATGTCCTCGAGCGTCTCATAGTGCCGGTAGAATGTAGCCCGACCCACGCCTGCTTTCTCCACGACTTCCTTCACCGTCAGTTTTTTGAACTCCTGGTTTTCGAGGAGCAGGAACAGCGCGTCTGTCAGGAACGCGCGGGAGTCCGCCGCCTTCGGGTTGGCGCTCTTCGCTTTCTTTTCCGCCATGTGAGTCATATCCTTTCGCGGTGTCTCAGTTTTGGGCGATTTGCTTGTCCGTTGCTCTGTTTCCATTATAGTTAGAATTGAAGAGAAAAGCGAGACATTTGTCTCAGAACGGCATACTTGGGCACATCGCCCGGAAAGGAAGACTACCATGTTAAAGAACGCATTTGGATACGAAGGAAAAGTCTGTGTCGTCACCGGCGCCTCCAGCGGCATGGGTAAGGCCACGACGGAGATCCTCGTCGACCTCGGCGCGAAGGTCTACGCGCTGGACCTCAACGAGTGCACGGTCCCCGGCATTGAGAAGTTCATCGCCACGAACCTTTCGAAGAAAGAGTCCGTGGACGCCGCTTACGCGGAACTGCCGGAGCGCATCGACTGCTTCTTCGGCGTCGCCGGTCTGTCCGGTGCCAAAACCGATTACATGACCACCTTCAACTGTGACTACACCTCCAACTGGTACGCGACGGAGACCTACCTCAAGGACCGCATCCCCGCGGGCGGCTCCATCGTCTATGTCTCCTCCACGGCCGGCACCAGCTGGCTGAAGTTCAAAAAGGAAGAGGACCCGGTCATTCAGGCGAAGACCTGGGAAGAAGTGGAGAAGGCCGTGGAAGGTCTCGCGAAGATCTCCCCGTCCAACTTCGCCTACCTGTTCGCGAAACGCTGCATCTCTTACTATGCTGCCATCCAGTCCGCCGAACTCGGCAAAAAGGGCATCCGCGTGAACACCGTCCTGCCCGGCTCCACCGACACCGGCATGAAGGACGAATTCCAGAAGCTCGCCGGCGGTGAGGAAGCCCTGCTGAAAGAGGCCGGCATTGCCGCCCGCCTCGCCACGCCCGAAGAGATGGCCTGGCCCATCGTCTTCCTCGGCGCGGACGTCTGCAGCTTCGTCTCCGGCGTGGAGTTCAACGTCGACTACGCCGACACCATGATGAAGAAGCTGAAACTCAAAAGAGACGTCGTCAACATCCCCATGACCAACAAGCTGGTCGTCAAGGCCGCCTCCATTGCCACGAAAAAGCAGGGCCGGTCGAAATAAGCAATCATCCTGCTGCCCAATTACAGGCCAAACAGCAAAAAAGCGCTACTTGACGCGTAGTATCCTGTTATACGCCCCGCTTTTTTACAGGCCAAATGGCAAAAAAACGCTATTTGACTCGTAATCTGCCTCGATGAGCCCTGTTTTCTTACAGGCCAAAAATGCAAAAACCGCCATTTGGCACGTAAAAGCCCCTTTTTCCCTGGCTGGCCATGAGCCAAACTGTTTCAGCGCTCAAAACACACTTTTTTCGCAGGCCGAAGGGCAAACCTGCCCTTGACAGCCCCGAAAACCCGTGGCACCTGCTTCGAAGGCGCACAAAAAGAGCCCTCTTCAAGAGGGCTCTATTTTCATACTTTACAGTGCGGCGGCGAAGGCGCGGACTTCGGCGAGTTTGGCTTCGGAGCCGTTCTCTTCGCCGGCGGCGGTGATGACGCCGCAGTTCTCGATGCCGGTGAAGGCAAGGATGCCTTCGTAGGTGGCAATGGCGCCGGTCTGGGTCCCCGGAGAGGCGGAGCTCAGAAGCAGGGCTGCTTT
>CAJGDU010000186.1 GCA_904502175.1 Clostridiaceae bacterium | reverse complement strand
CGCATTTCGGGTGTATCGCCCGCGGACATCAGTGTCCTGCTCATCTATCTGGAAAAGGAGAAGCGCGCATGATCGACAAGACCTTACTGAAAGCCTCCGCGGCGATGTACGGCGTCAGCCTGAACGACACCGCGCTGGAGCGCTTCGACACCTACGCATCTGAGCTCGTCTCCTGGAATGAGAAGATCAACCTGACGGCCATTACGGACCCCGCGGACATTGTCCTCAAGCACTTTGTGGACAGCCTCGTGCTGCTCGGCAAAGTGGACATCCCGAAGGGCGCCTCTGTCCTGGACGTCGGCACCGGCGCCGGGTTTCCCGGCCTTGCCCTGAAGATCGCCCGTCCGGACCTGGACGTCACGCTCATGGACAGCACAGAGAAAAAACTCGGCGTCATTCGGGACATCTGCGAAAAGCTGGGCTTTGCGACCGACGGGCAGGCGCCCGCCGACGAATTCGGCATTCCAAACTACGGAATGGACAAAGAGCCCGTCCACATCATCCACGCCCGGGCCGAAGAGGCGGGCCAGCAGAAAGAGTTCCGGGAGCGATTCGACTTCGTCACCTCCCGCGCGGTGGCCAATCTTCAGGTTCTTTCCGAGTACTGCATCCCGTTCGTCAAGCAGAAGGGGACGTTCCTTGCCATGAAGGGCCCGGAAGGCCAGGCGGAGATGAGAGCCGCCCTCGGCGCCATCGGCACGCTCGGCGGACGCGTCCGGGAGCTGATGACCTACGACCTCATGAGCGCCTTCGAAGACACCGCCGATGAAACGGCAGCCCGGTCGCTTGTCGTTGTGAAAAAGAAGAAGAAAACACCCCAGGCGTTTCCGCGGAGAGGGGACCGGATCAAGAAAGTCCCGCTCGTGTGACAATTCAAACCTGTTGTATGCTGTTTTTCGCACAGGTTAGCCGTTTTTTAGCCGTGTTTCATGTGAAACATTTGCCAAAAATTAAACGAAAATTTATTTTTCAGCCCTCAAACACAACGGTTTGGGGGCTGTACTTATGTTCACCACAATCTATTGGAAAACCTCATGTAAAATGGTTTCACGTGAAACAAAACGGCCTTCCGGAGCCCTTTTCAAGCCCTATATCTTGTGATAAACTAAGTTTTATCAACAAATGAATTACACAGGTGAAGAAAATGGGAAAAACCATTTCCATCGTCAACCAGAAGGGCGGCGTGGGGAAGACCACCACGGCGGTCAACCTTGCTGCGGCCCTCGGCCTGCAGAAGCAGCGGGTGCTCATGGTTGACATCGACCCGCAGGGCAACTGCACCAGCGGGTTCGGCATTGAAAAGCAGAACCTGGAGACGTCTTCCTATGAAGTGCTCATCGACCAGGAACCTGCCAGAAATGCCATCCTGACAACCAAATTCAAGAATGTGGACGTTTTGCCGGCCAGCATGGATCTCGCCGGCGCGGAGCTGGAGCTCGTCGACATCCACGGACGCCACGCCCGCCTGAAGCAGGCGCTGGCCGCCGTGAAGGACGACTACGACTTCATCCTCCTGGACTGCCCGCCTTCTCTGGGACTCATCACCCTCAACGCCCTCACCGCGTCGGACACCTTCCTGGTGCCCATCCAGTGTGAGTACTACGCGCTGGAGGGTCTGTCCCAGCTTCTGAACACCGTCAAGACCATCAAGCGGCTGTACAACCCCGACATCGAACTGGAGGGCGTTGTCCTGACCATGTTTGACAACCGGCTGAACCTGACGCAGCAGGTGGTGGCAGAAGTGAAGAAATATTTCCCCAACAAGGTCTTTGAGACCGCCATCCCAAGGAATGTCCGGCTGTCCGAAGCGCCCAGCTTCGGCATGCCCGTTTTATATTATGACCGTGGATCGAAGGGCTCTATGGCGTACATCGCCCTGGCCCGCGAGGTCATCAAGAAGAATAGGTGAGTGAGAAATAATGGCAAAAGCACGCGGACTCGGGAGAGGTCTGGATGCACTGTTTACGGAGAGCGAGATCGCAAGAGAGCCCTCCAGCCGGTCATCTGAACTGCGCCTGACCCAAATCGAACCCAACAAAGAACAGCCCCGGAAGACCTTCGACCAGAAGGCGCTCCAGGAGCTGGCCAAGTCTATTGAAGCCAACGGGGTCCTGCAGCCCATGCTGGTCCGTCCCATGGAAGACGGCACCTACCAGCTTGTTGCAGGTGAACGCCGGTGGCGCGCATCCCGCATGGCGGGGCTGACCACAGTCCCGGTCATCATCCGCGAGATGTCTGACGAGCAGGCTATGCAGATCTCTCTGATCGAGAACCTGCAGCGCGAAGACCTGAACCCCATTGAAGAGGCGGAGGGCCTGCAGCTGCTCATTACCCGTTACAGTTTAACGCAGGAGGAGGCCGCGTCCCGTGTCGGCCGGTCCCGTCCCGCCATCGCCAACTCCATCCGGCTGCTCGGCCTGCCCGAGGAGGTCCGGGAGCTGACGAGAGACGGCAGCATCTCCGCCGGCCACGCCCGCGCGCTGCTGGCTCTGGGCGACGCCACCGACATGGTGGAGACCGCGCAGAAGATCCGCAAGGAAGAGCTGTCCGTCCGCGACGTCGAGCGTCTTGTGAAAGAGAAACAAAACGTGAAGTCCGGCAAGGCGCGGCCGAAGAAGGTCCGGGCCAGAGAGGCGTTCTACGACGAGGTCGAGCTCGCCATGACCAAAGCCATCGGCCGGAAAGTGTCCGTCAAGGTGCGCCCGAACGCCAAAGGCAAGGGCACCCTGGAGTTCGACTTCTTCTCGAAGGACGACCTCACCAAACTCGCCAACACCCTGAGCGATGCGCTCAAGGAAGGCGAATAAAGACAGAATCAGTATCAAAGCATAAAAGGAGAACCAGAAACTATGCTGGACATAAGAGTCATTCGTGAAAACCCGGAAAGAGTCAAGGAAGCCGTTCGTTCCCGGAACGGCGACCTGGACGCGCAGATCGATGAGCTCCTCGCCATCGACCAGGAGCGCCGCGCGCTGCAGCAGAAGAACGATTCACTGAAACAGCAGCAGAACGCCGCCTCCAAAGAGATCCCCCAGATCAAGAAAGCCGGGGGAGACGCGTCTGAGATTTTCGCGAAGATGGCAGAAATCAAGACGGAAGTCAAGGCGAACGACGAAAAGCTTGCCGAACTGGCCGATCGCCAGAAGAAGATCGTCCTCGAGATCCCGAACATTCCCGACGAGTCCGTGCCGCTCGGCAAGGACGACACCGAGAACGT
>CAJGDU010000185.1 GCA_904502175.1 Clostridiaceae bacterium | reverse complement strand
TTCACCGAGTACTCGATGATGGTGAGGATGACCTCCGGCGGCAGGCCGTAGTCGTCGTGCATCATGATGAACTTCGCCTGGTCGGCGTACCCGATGGTGCGCCCCATGCGGGCCTGCACTTCCTGGAACATGGCCTTGAGGCCCGCGTCCTCCTGCAGGCGCGCCGCCACGGTCTCGTAGCTCGGCGTGATGTCCTGGATGACCGGCAGTTCCTTCTTCGCCTTCTCGGGCGATGCGCCGCTGTTGCCCTTGCGGACATACGGCTTCGGCGCCGTGTTCGCGGTCGGCGGGGTGCCCGCGGGTTTCGCGGCGTCGGCCGCTTCGCCCTGCGTGAGCACGCCTGTGGTGAACCAGTACTGCAGCGCGTCGGTCACGTCGGGCACGGACATGCGGAGTCCGACCGCGAGGTCCTCGACCTCCAGTTCCTCGCCGGCGTGGCGCAAAACATAGAGCAGCGCTTTCAGCTGCTGCCCGGTCACATATGGCAGGTGCTCATCGACGATGGCTTTCGGTACGAAAAACACTCGTCCGAGGAGTTCCGGCGCCACGTGTATACTCATGCTTCTCTCTCCAATACTGGTCATTTCTTAGCAATTTATTCTATCAAAATACCCTTATGATGTCTATTTGGCGCGCCCGTCCCGGAATGCCCGTTTGTCCACAAAATAAAGGGTTTTCCGGCGTTCCCGTCCCCGGAAAACCACAATATTTGGTCTTTCATTTCAGAAGAAAAAAATTTGTGTTAAAATAGGGGCGACGAACCGCGGGCAGACCCCCGCTGAAAGGACTGTGTACATGCTCAAAAAGAACGACGAGATCACGTTGACCATAGACGCCATGACCGCCGAAGGGAGCGGCATCGGGCGGCACGACGGCATGGCCGTCTTCGTGCCGAACACCGCGGTCGGCGACACCGTTCTCTGCCATATCATCAAGGCGAAGAAGAACTATGCCGTCGGCAAGGCGTACAAGGTGTATGAGGCGTCGCCCGACCGCGTGGCGCCGGACTGCCCGGTGGCAGGCCGCTGCGGCGGATGCTGCTACCGGCACATCTCCTATGACGCCGAGCTGCGCTACAAGCGGCAGCGCGTCGTGGACGCCTTCGAGCGCATCGCCCACCTCAGCGTGGACGTGCTCCCGGTGCTCGGGTCCGAACAGACTCTGCGCTACCGCAACAAAGCTCAGTTCCCGGTGGCCCTCGACAAAAACCGCAACCCCTGCTTCGGGTTCTACGCGGCGAACACGCACCGGGTCGTGCCCTGCGAAGACTGCCTGCTGCAGCCCGAGCTCTTCGGCGATGTGCTGACGGTAGTCCGCGAATGGGTCATCCGCCGCGGCATCACCGTGTACGACGAGGAGGCCCACCGGGGGCTCCTGCGTCACGTGTACATCCGCCAGGGCCACTATTCGCAGCAGCTCATGGTGTGCCTGGTGGTGAACGGGGACCCGACCACTTCGGTCCCCCGCCTGTCCTTCCTCATCGACGCTTTGAAGGACACCATCCCGGGCTTCACCTCCCTGTCGGTGAACTACAACCCGGCGAAGACGAACGTCATCCTCGGCCGCGAGACCGAGGTCATCTACGGCGACGGCGCCATCCAGGACGAGCTCCTCGGCTGCACCTTCCGCCTCTCTCCCCGCTCGTTCTACCAGGTGAACACGCCTCAGGCGGAAGTGCTCTACGGCTGCGCGGCGGAAAAGGCCGGCCTCACCGGCGACGAGGTCCTCCTGGACCTCTACTGCGGCACAGGAACCATCGGCCTCACCATGGCCGACAAGGTGAAGCACCTGTACGGCGTGGAGATCGTGCCGGAGGCCGTCGAGGATGCGAAGCGCAACGCGGCCGCCAACGGCATTGAGAACGCCACGTTCCTGTGCGGGGACGCCGCCGACGCGGCCGCCCGGCTGAAGGCCGACGGCGTCAAAGCGGACGTCATCCTGGTGGACCCGCCGCGCAAGGGCCTCTCCGAGCAGCTCGTCCACACCATCGCGGACTTCGCTCCCGCGAAGGTCGTCTACGTGAGCTGCGACCCGGCCACGCTGGCCCGGGACTGCGCGCGGTTCGCGGAACGGGGGTACATCGCCCACGAAGCTCAGCCCGTGGACCTCTTTCCCCGCACCGCCCACGTCGAAACCGTCGTGCTGCTGACCAAACAAAACGACTGACAGAACCGGTTTGGAACCGGAACGGAGGAATCATGATGATAGAAAGAACGCTGCAGACAGCGAAAGGGACCCTTCACTACTGGCAATCAGAAAACTGGAAGCCCGCTGCGGACACCCTCTTCTTCATGCACGGGCTCACCGCGGACCACACCCTGTTCGACCGGCAGGCGGCATTCTTCGGGCCGTCGGCGAACGTGCTGGCCTGGGATGCCCCCGGCCACGGCAAGTCCCGGCCGTTCGAAGCGTTCGACTTCGACGAAGTGGCCGGGTACGTCAAGACCATCCTGGATGAGCTCGGCGTCAAACAGGCCGTGTTCGTCGGCCAGTCGCTGGGCGGCTACTTCGCCCAGTCGGTGCTGAAGCTGTACCCGCAGTACGTCAAGGGGTTCGTCTCCATCGGCAGTACCCCCTATGGCTACGGGTACTACTCCCGGTTCGACATCTGGTGCATCAACCAGGTCGAATGGATGGCCCTCCTCTGCCCGTTCCAGTGGATGAAACGGGCCATGGCCAGGCAGGTCTCCACGACACAGGCGGGCTACGACAACATGATGCAGATGCTCGCGCCGTACGGCAAGCGGGAACTCTGCCACCTCATGGGCGTCGGCTACGCCGGCTTTCTGAAAAACAACTGCGACCTTTCCATCTCCTGTCCGGTCCTGCTCCTGCTCGGAGAGTATGACAAGACCGGAAAGGTCCGGCAATACAATAAGGAGTGGACAAAGCGGACCGGCTTCCCTCTGGTGATCATCAAGGATGCCGCGCACAACGCGAACGTCGACAAAGCGGAGGAGGTCAACGCCCTCATTCAGGACTTCCTGACAACGCTCAACTGAAACGTGTCAGAAGAACCGTCCCCGCGACAAACGAAAAACGATCCATTAGGAGATATTTTATGTTTGCCATCACCTTTCTCATGGCCGAGCTGGTGTTTGCCGGCATCTGGCTTTTGACCCGCATCTGTGTCTGGGTCCGGCAGAAGCGCATCGACTGGAAACGGGAAGCGCTGCTGCTTCTCATGTTCGTCAACCTTGCCGTCATCATCCGGTTTGTGTTCTTCCCG
>CAJGDU010000184.1 GCA_904502175.1 Clostridiaceae bacterium | reverse complement strand
GTCAGTTCCAGAAGGGCCGCGTACTCCCCTTTCGGTAAGGTGTCGAGACAGAGTCCTTCCTCCAGTTTCGAGGCACTCCGAAAGGCCAGGGTGTTTTTCTCTCTGGAAACGGAGAAGGGAATCTTCCTGCGGAAGACTTCGTCCGCTTCTTCCGGTCCCGCCCGCAGGACGAGGGCGGCGCTCCTAACGTCTTTCGGGGACAAATCGCCGTCAGAAAGACGGGCCGTGCCCTCCATCTGAAAATAGGTCCCGTAGGTGTAGTACCTGGTAATGGCCGCGGTGCCGGCGGCATTTCGCACCGCGCCGGTCAGAGAACTGCAGCCGCAAAGAAGCAGGGAGGTCAGAAAAGACAGGAGCAGGACAAGGCTGCCTGCTCCCTTCGTGATTGGTTTCATTCGCCGTCCACCGTCATGAGCCGGGACATCATGCAGATGCCGGCCGCGCCTCTGGCAAGACAGTCATCCATGTCCTCCCGGGACGCGCCGCCGAGGGCATAGACCGGGATGTCCACCGCGCTGCTGACCTCTCCGAGGAACTCCAGAAGCTTGTTCTGTTCCCCATATTTTTCCGTGTGGCCCGCCGCGAGGCTGGCCAGCACATAAGTGGCGCCGAGGGCTTCCGCCTCTTTCGCGTCCTCCGCCGAGTGGACCGTAGTGCCGAGGACCTCAAAGAAGCCTCTCTCGTCGGGGGACAGTTCCCGCAGCTTCTGCAGCGGGACCTGCAGCCGTTTGATGCCGAGTTCCCGGGCCACACGGTCATAGGTGTGGAGGATGAGCGGGACGTCATATTCTTCACAGGCGGGCAGGACGCGCTCCGCCAGGATCTTATAAGTGTCTTCCATGACATCCTTTTCCCGCAGGATGATGGCTTTCGGACCGAGGCTCGCGACGATGCGCATCTGGTCCGGGAACGGACGGTGGCACAGGTGCCGGTCCGTGATGCAGATGACGTTTTGAAGGTTTTGCATTGGGGGACCTCCTTGCAGTTCTCTTCCCTTTCATTGTAGAAAAAAGAGCGGCCATCGTCAAACGATATTCGAAGAAAGTTCCGCCCTCCGGTTCAATTGACACTAAAATGCAATTATGCTAACATATTCCACGCATGCGGAGGGTTACCGAAGTGGTCATAACGGGGCGGTCTTGAAAACCGTTTGGCGGCAACGTCGCGTGGGTTCGAATCCCACACCCTCCGCCACTTTTTCTTCTTTACAGTTCACCCCAAAAATGGTAAACTGTTAGAGCGCTTTAAGCGCAGACAACAGAAACTTGTCATAAGACTTTGACCCTGGAGAAGTACCCAAGAGGCCGAAGGGGCTCCCCTGCTAAGGGAGTAGGGCGTGATGAACGTCGCGGGGGTTCAAATCCCCCCTTCTCCGCCAAAAAAACAGCACAGGCTTTTGCCTGTGCTGTTTTCTTTTGGTCGTTTAGATGCCGGCGAGGCGAAGTTCGCGTGCGCGTTCTTCGAGCTGGACGAAGTCGACTTTACCGTTGGTCTCGGTCAGCGGAAGGGCCTCGATGAATTCGAAGGCGACCGGCTGCATGTAACCCGGGACCTTTTCTTCACAGAGTTTCTTCAGTTCTTCTGCCAGTTCCTCATCGGGACGGTCGTTCTTTTTGACGACGAACGCGACGATCTCATAGAAGGTCGAGTCCTTCTTCAGACGGCCGGCGCAGCAGACCGCGTCGACGTCCTCGTGGCGCAGGATCTCCTTCTCCGGAACAGACGGGAAGATCTTTGCGGCGTCGCCGCCGTTGTCGGTGATGTAGATTCTTCTCAGGCGGCCCTTATGGGTCAGGAAACCGTCCTCGGAGATCTTGGCAAGGTCGCTGGTGCGCAGCCAGCGCTCGCCCTTTTCATCGGTGAAGATCATTTCATCGGTGGCTTCCTGGTCGTCCAGGTAGCCGAGCATGACGTTCGGACCGCCGACGAGGAGTTCGCCGATCTGGTCATATTTCAGCTCTTTGCTGGTGTCGTCCGGGTCGACGATCTTGATGTCGTGGACCGGAAGCGGGATACCGACCGTCTTATAACGGTTGGCCGTGCAGGTCTCCGTTGTAACGGTGGCGCTGGTCTCAGACATGCCATACCCTTTGATGATGGGGTATTTGCAGCCGTGGGCCTTGAAGAACTCGTCGATCTCGATCTCGTCTTCCCGCGGGCAGGCGTCGCCGCCGATGACCGCAGCAATGAGGAAGGACATGTCGAAGTCCTTCATGAGCGGAGAACGGATGAGCTGACGCCAGTGTTCGGTGACGCCGCCGGCGTAGTTCGGTTTATACTTCTTGAAGTTCTTGGCGAATTTCTCGACCGAGAACTCGGGGTTCAGAACAACGGTGACACCGTAGAACAGCGGCAGGTGCACGCTGATCATCATGCTGTAGATGATGAACGGGGGCAGCTCGTTGTACCAGACATTCTGCCGTTTGATGGGGAATCCGATGTAGCCGTAACTCCAGGCCACGTTGTTGGTGATCTGGTCGGAGATCATGACGCTCTTCGGCAGACCGGTCGTACCGCCGGTGTGGACGATGATGCGGCAGGCATCTTTTTCAAAGCTTTCTTCCACGGTCGGAGCGCCTTTTCCGGAGGCGATGAAATCTTTGTAGGTCAGGACACTGTTGCCGTAGTCGATCTTCGGATGCTGGCCGCGGGACTTGAGTTTGTAACCCAGGCTGATGGCAGCCGGCATGGAATCGTCGATCCTGACGATGACGACCTTCTCAACACTGGTGCCGACAACGGCCTTTTTGACCAGCGGATAGTTGAGGTCGAGAGTAATGAAGACCTTCGGCTGGACCTGGTTGATGTAGTGCTGCAGGGTCACGACGTCCGAACGGGGGTCAATGAGGTTGACGGCTGCGCCGATCTTGTTGGCACCGTAGAACGTGTAAACCACTTCCGGCATATCGACCAGACTGACCATGACATAGTCATTCTTTTTGACGCCGGCAGCAGTCAGGGCCCGACCCATCTCGTCGATTTGACGGAACATTTCGGCAAAGGTGACTTTCTTGTCGAAATAGTTCAGGGCGATCTGGTCCGGATAGCCTTTGTTGACATCGTGGATCAGCTGATACATAGTCAGTCCCTGCGGGGGCTGAGCGCCAATGGCCGTATCGTCGACCAGGTATTTGTTCCAGGGCATGTCATTCGGTTTGTTGGGAATGCCATACTTATAGAACTCTTCCCAGGGGCGGTCGATCGATGGATAGCCTGTTTTTGTTCCCATAATAATATCCTCTCCTGAT
>CAJGDU010000183.1 GCA_904502175.1 Clostridiaceae bacterium | reverse complement strand
AGCAGCCGATGTCGCCGGCGAAGAACGCCTTTTGCCCCTTCATGGCCTGTTTGACGGCGTAGAAGGAGGCCCGGTGCGGGCAGCCGGCGCAGAGCACCGGGGGCCGGACCGGCAGCGCGGGCGGCTCCGGCAGGGAGGCCGCGTCAGACGCTCCGGCAGACGTGCCGAGAAACGCGTCCAGGGCGGCGCCGACAGAGGTCCGGGTGTTTTCCCCGGAGGCCGCGACATGGTGGCTGAGTTTGCCGTATATCTTCGTGGAAAGACCGTGCTTTCCGCAGAGGAAGGTGAGTTCTTTTTCAATGACCGGGTCCAGTTCTTCAAGGACCAGGACCTCGTCGAGGCCCTTCAGGAAGTCGACCGCGAGGTCTTCCGGGAAGGGGAAGGGGGTGCCGACTTTCAGGAGCGGCCAGCTGCCCCGGGCAGCCAGCTCTTCTTTGGCATACGCAAAGGAGATGCCGCCGGCGGCAATGCCCTTTTTCGCCGGTTCTTTGCCGTTTTGGACTTCATTCCAGCGGGAGGCGGAAAGCGTGCTCCGGAGCGCTTCGTTCCGGGCCTCTATTTTGGCGTGGTTCGCGAAGGACAGCCGGGGGAAAATGACCCAGCGGCTGCTGTCTTTGACGAAGCCTTCCGGTTCGTTGACATAGTATTCCGCCTCGTCCTTTACTTCCATGGAGGCGTAGCCGTGGTCTACCCGCGTGGTGGGCCGCAGGAACACCGGCGTGCCGTACTGTTCCGAGAAGTCGAAGGCATCCTGGATCATCTCATAGGCTTCCTCCGGCGTGCTCGGGTCGAAGCAGGGGACTTTGGAGAAGGACGCGAAGGTCCGGGTGTCCTGTTCGGTCTGGGAGGAGATGGGACCCGGGTCGTCCGCCACGAGGACCACCATGCCGCCCTTCACCCCGACATATTCGAGGCTCATGAGGGGGTCGGAGGCCACGTTGAGGCCGACCTGTTTCATGGTCACCAGGGCGCGGGCGCCGGAATAGGCGGCGCCGGCCGCGAGTTCCATGGCCGCTTTCTCGTTGACGGACCACTCCACATACGTGGCGTCCGTCCTGCGCTTTGCCACAGTCTCCAGGACCTCGGACGAGGGCGTGCCGGGATAGCCGCAGACGACGTTGACGCCGGCAGCCAGCGCGCCGAGGGCAATGGCCTCATTGCCCATCAAAAACTCAGTATGCATAAAATCACCTGCCCATTACTATACCACAAAGAAACTCCCCTCGGAAGAGGGGAGTTCGGTTCCGGTACGCGTTACGCCTCGGCTTTCCAGAGGCCGTGCAGGTTGCAGTACTCGTAGGCCGCGACGGCTTCGTCGGAGTCGGTCAGGACAAAGGTGGCCTGGGGCTTTCCGCCGGGGCTCAGGGTCTTGCGCTGGGCGCCTTCCTTCGTCTGGAGGGCGATCCATCCAATGAAGTGTTCCTCCAGCATGGGGTGTTCGACTTCGCCGACCGTGACGGTGACGACATTGCCGTCCACCGCAATGACGGGAACGTGTTTCTCCTGGGCAGCGTCCGTGGTGCCCGGGACCAGCTCTTCCATCTTTTCGCCGCAGCAGAAGATGGGACAGCCCTTTTTCTCAACATAGGCAACGATGTTGCCGCATTTTTTGCAGATGTAGAATTGCATGATAAACCTCCTTAATAATATCCGTTTTCTTCGGTTTGAGTATACCATATCGGGGCGATTTGCGCTATAATAAGGCATCTTTTTCCCGCGAGGTGGAATCGTTTTGACATCTTTTCTGATCGCCCTCGGCGCCATCACGCCGTTTATGATCTATCTGGGCTTCGGCTACCTGGCCCGCGTCATCGGACTGGCGGAGGAGCCCTTCCTGAACAAACTGAACACCGTCGTCTTCAAGTGCTTTTTCCCGTTCCTCATGTTCTGGAACCTCTACAACGTCGACGGCGGCCTCCACGTGGACGGCAAATATCTCGCCATCTGCGTCGGCAGCCTTCTGCTGCTGATTCTGGTCCTCTGCCTGACGGTTCCCCGCCTCGTGAAGGACCGGGATAAACAGAGCGTCATCATCCAGGCGGCCTACCGGAGCAACTTCGTGCTCTTCGGCATCCCCATGGCGGAGAGCCTCGTCGGCAGCAAGGGCGCCGCGCTGGCGACCGTCACCGTGGCCATCATCGTGCCGCTGTACAACGCCATTGCGGTCATCCTCTTCGAACACTACCGGGGCGGCGATGTGAACCTCCCGCGCCTGGTGCTCAACGTCCTGAAGAACCCGCTCATTATGGGCGCCCTCATCGGCCTTGCGTTCCTGCTCCTCGGCATCCATCTGCCGGGCCCGCTGGAGAAGCCCGTCCACGCCTTCTCCGACCTCACGACGCCCCTGGCCATGTTCGTCCTCGGCGGCACGCTGCACTTCAGCGCCATCCGGGCCAATCGCCGCTACATCTGGCCGGTCCTCGGGTTCAAGCTGCTGCTGCTGCCCCTGCTGGCCACCCTCGTCTCCGCGCTGCTCGACCTCTCCTCGGCGGAGCGCGTGGTCCTGCTCATCATGTCCGGCGCCCCGGTGGCGGTGTCCTCGTACACCATGGCCGCCAACATGGGCGGCGACGGGGAGCTTGCGGGCCAGTATGTCTTCATCAGCACCGTCGTCTCCCTGTTCACCCTGTTCCTCTTTTTCTACACCTATCACGCGACCGGGTTCATCGCCTGACCGCTGACCGGAAAGGAGTATCGCCATGGCATTTTCCGCGGAAACCTATCGGGAACTCTATGAGAAACTCGACGCCGTCTCGCCGGTGCCCTATGACTGCGGCACCCTCTGCGGGAAGGCCTGCTGCGGCGTCTCCGGCTATGAGCGCCCCATGAAAGACGACGAGATGGGCCTTTACCTGTACCCCGGAGAGGAGCTCCTCCTGAAAGAGGACCCGGACTGGCTCCGGTGGTTCAAAGAAGAGGTGGAGGAAGAGGACATTACGGCCACCGACGACTTCGCGGCCCTGTTCCCGCCGTCGTTCCTCGGCCGGAAGCTGTACTTTGTCAAGTGCAAAGACCCGCTGCACTGCCACCGGGAAGACCGGCCCCTGCAGTGCCGGCTGTTCCCGACGCAGCCGCATCTGCTGAACGCCGGGAAACGCCGCGAGCGGCTCATCCTCATCCTGAACGACATGGACCTGCCGTACACCTGCCCGCTCATCGAAGAAGAGCCACCCCTGTCGCAGGAATGGCTCAAAACGGTCTATGAAGTCTGGGAAGTGCTGCTCACCGACCCGCTGGTCCACGACATGGT
>CAJGDU010000182.1 GCA_904502175.1 Clostridiaceae bacterium | reverse complement strand
TTCGGCATCGCGAACATGTGGATCGCCATTTTCGCGGACGTCGGCGTCATGGTCCTCTGCGTCCTCAACGCCATCCGCTGCCTGTTCGTCAAGAACCTGTAACTTCGTCTTTATCGCTGTTTTGGGAGACAGAATCATGAACGAAAATACACTGTACGACCTCGCCGACCTGTTCAAGGTCTTCGGGGACTCCACCCGCATCCGCATCCTGGTGGACCTCATGGAGAACGGAGAGCGCTCCGTTTCCGAGCTCGCGGAGGACCTGGAAATGACCCAGTCCGCCATCTCACACCAGCTGCGGACGCTGAAACAGAGCAAACTCGCCAAGTCCCGCCGGGAGGGCAAGTCCGTCATCTACTCACTGGATGACGAGCATGTCCGCTCCATCATCGCGGCAGGACAGGAGCACATTGAGGAGGACCGCGTATGACGACCCTGATGACCATGAACATTGCCGGTGCCATCTGCTGGCTGCTCGAGATCATCGCGGTGGCCGGGCACGTCTACACCGGACGAGACCAGACCACCCGCCAGAGCTTTCTTCTGAAAGTGTTCAGCGCTGCCGGCTACGTCGCCTACGCGGCTGTGCTCATCAGCCTGTATGACAAGATCACCCCGGGAGCCATCACCTTCCTCATTGCCCTCATCCTCGCCTTTCTGGGCGACACCATGTTCGGCCTTCTGCCCTATGCCTACGGCGGCTCGCTCCGAAAGTTCTACGGGATGACGGAAGAGCGGCCCGCGCCGTTCTTCCTGGCGGCGTCCCTGGGCTTTGTGGCCTACATCTTCTCCTGTTTCCTGGAGATCGTGGTCTTCCTGCGGGGCATGGGGACCGACGCGCGCCAGTACGTCATCTTCTTTATCATCCTGTTCCTCATCCCCATTGTCCTGATGTTCGTCCTCGGCCTGCTCTCCCGGTACCGCCTGCCCGACGTGCCGACCCAGGTGTTCATCGTCGCCCTCTTCTATGCCCTGCTCATCAGCGCGCTGTTCTCGGCCACGTTCCTCTACGGTTTCTGGTTCAGCAGCATGGACTATCAGCACGGTCTGTTCATCCAGCTGGGCGCGTTCCTGTTCATGCTGGCGGGCATCCTTCACATTCTGCGGTACTCCGCCACAGACACCTACGACACGCCCGCCATGCGGGCCGTCAGCCGGGTCATCTACTACATGTCTCAAATGATCCTTGCCGGCTGCGCCTTCCTCTTTTAAACACAACAAAAAAGACCTCCGAACACGGAGGTCTTTTCTTTTTGTCTTTATGCGTTTTGGAGTTGCCCTTCCGCCTTCTGCGCCGCCCGTTTCCGGGACAGCAGACGAAGGTACGGCGGCCGTGCCAGGAGCGGCGTGCAGAGGAACAGGAACGTGTTCATGTTCAGCTCCAGAAGCCGCGGCTCGATGAAGCAGTAGATGAAGATGATGCCGAACAGGAAGCTCTTGTGGAGTTCCCCTTTCTTCCCCAGCCGGGCACTCACCCAGAACAGGCAGAAGAGGGTGCCGGCAAACACCAGCAGGCCGAAGTTCAAAAGGTTGAAAATGTAGGAGCAGTCCACGAAGTTGTAGGACGTTTTGATTTCGAACATGTCGGTCCGGGCACCGTACCCCACCCATTCGATGGCGTTGCCGAGCAGGTGGATGCCGTACTCCTGGATGCCGACATACGCATAGTAGATGCGGTTCGAGAGCAGGCCGTCCACGGTCTGGGCGAACCAGGAGGCCGGGAACAGGAACAAAAGCCCGAGGAACGCGACCAGCAGTTCCGGCAGCAGGGCCCAGCCCCACTTGACGGCGGGTCCGAGGAACCGTTTGCCGAGGAGCCGGTCCGCGAAACGGTGAAGGGGCTCCCGCAGACGCTCCACGCTCCGGAAGAACTCCGCGCCGATGAGCAGGCTGTTCATGAGGAGCCCGAGGCGGGCGTCCGTCAGAAGGAACAGCAACAGGTTGAAGGCGCCCAGCAGCATGACCGTCGTCCACTTCAGCGGCTGCTTCCGCACCCAGAACAGGAGCAGAAGGATGAAGAAGTAGTAGGACGTGATATAGCTCGGGAACCAGTAGCCGAGGGCGTGGCGGTTGAAGGCGCCGTTGCGCTCGAACACGAGGTCGGTGATGATGCCCGTGGCGGCGGAGAAGAACACGAAGGCCATGAGCCCGATCTGCAGCCACAGCGTGACCCGGAAAATGCGTTCCGTGGACACGCCCCTTGCCGCCAGCAGCAGGACGAAGAGGAACGCGAGGGACCGCTCGTCCGCTGTGATACAGACGGCAACAACGAGTGCCGTGATGGCGATATACTTCAGGACGACGGAGACCCAGTCCATCAGCTTGTCCCGCCGGCCGTTCACAGCTCGCAGGTCTTCATAGAGGTCCAGGATGACCTTGATGGCGGCCACCACGAAGGCGCCGTAGCGCATGGCGATGAACAGCTGGGGCACATAGCGCATTTCGGTGTACATGGTCGTCTGCAGGACGGTGGCGACCATAAACACGATGTACGCAAAGAAGAATATGGGCGCTCTGTCTCTGCCGAGGATCCTGCTCATCCTTCGCCACCTCCTTTCGACGGGATGTCAGAAATGATGTTTAGTCGTCTTTTCCGCGGAAGGCGTCGAGGTCTTCCAGCATTTTCTGGAAATCTTCGCCGATGCTCTCGGACGTGACGGCCTCTTCGGGCTCGGCGCTCGGAGCCGGGGCAGGCGCGGGGGCCGGCCGGCGTTCCAGCGTCTCGCCGGTGAAGTTTTCATAGATGTTGGAACTGGCGGCATCCTGGGAAATGGGCGTGATGCTGTCGTCCAGTTCGGTGGGCGCGGTCGCGAGGTTCTTCTCGGACATGGCCTTATATTTTCTGCGGATGCGTTTCTGTTTCTGATAGGACTTCTTGTGCTTGTTGACCAGTCTCAGAATGATGAGGATGAGGCCGGCGATGGCCAGGAGCACAAGGACGATGATGAGGATGATCTGCCAGATGGGCATGTGGGCCTCATCGACCTCCACACCCATTTCCAGGGCGTCGATGGACTCCTGCAGGTTGTAGCGGGTCTCATCGATGTTGCGCAGGGAGACCGCGCCCTTCGAGGAGATGGTCTCGGCGTCCGCCAGGGTCTTCTTGAGCACCTTGGCGGTCTCTTTGGAGTACTTCTCAGCGTCGAGCGTCTGGGCCTGGGTGATGAGGGAGCTGAGCTCCGTGCGGTAGGATTCGATGTCCTTGATGTAGGCGGACAGCTCTTTCGGATAGTCCGTCTCAATGAGGCTGTAGCCGTCTT
>CAJGDU010000181.1 GCA_904502175.1 Clostridiaceae bacterium | reverse complement strand
CTCGAGTCCATGGTCGTCGGCACCGAGCGGGAAGAGGACGAGGAGACCATCGTGGAAGCGAAGATCTTCCCGGACTTCAACGCCGTCAAGGAGGCTCTGCAGAACCCCGAAGCCACGGCGGAAGAGGTGTTCAACTACATCTCCGACATCGTCAAGGACATCAACAACAAGTTCCCGAACTACAAAAAGATCCGCGAAGTCAGCATCCGCAATACCGAGTTCATCAAGACCACGACCCAGAAGGTCAAACGGTATGCCAACATGGATGACGAAAACGCGAAAGATGAGGCCATCTCCGGTGAAGTCCCCGAGAAGGAGACCCTGACCCAGCAGGCCGAAAAGGCCATCGGGGTCGCGGTCGAGGCCGTCACCAAGACGGTGGAGACCGCCGTGGAGGCCGTCAAAGAGACGCTGTCCTCCGGAAAAGAGGACGCGGAAGAGGCCGCAGAGGCTGCCGAGGAAGAAACAGCCCCCGAAGCGGAGGCTGCGGAGACCACGGAACCTGTGGAAACGGTCGAAACTGAGACAAAGGAGGGTCAGGAATGACCCGTGAGACCCTGCAGATCTCTCTGCCGCACTTCGACTATATGAGTCAGAAGAACACCTACTCCGGCAGTCAGGGACGGTTCCGTTACAAGTTCTTCCCCGGGGAGAACGAGGACGGCGAGAAAGTCCTGAACGCCGCGGTCTATGCCGACAACTGCTATGAAGTCGAGCTGGAGGCCGGACGGGTCACCCTCAAAGAGTTCCCGTACTCGGAGGAGGGCACCCGGGAGGCCGAGGCCTGGATCCGGGAACAGTACGTCCCCGGCGAGGCCTGACGCACATCGCCCACGAAGGGATAAGAGAGAATGTCAGATTACAGAAACCAGATCCGCAACTTCTCCATCATTGCCCATATCGACCACGGCAAATCGACCCTGGCCGACCGCATGCTGGAGCTGACGGAGTCCGTCTCCAAACGGGAGATGGAGGAGCAGCTCCTCGACAACATGGACATTGAGCGGGAGCGCGGCATCACCATCAAAGCCCGGGCGGTCAAGCTCGCGTACAAGGCCGATGACGGGGAGGTCTACGACCTGAACCTCATCGACACGCCGGGCCACGTGGACTTCAACTACGAAGTCTCCCGGTCGCTGGCGGCCTGCGAGGGCGCGGTCCTCGTCGTGGACGCCACCCAGGGCATCGAGGCCCAGACCCTCGGCAACACGTACCTCGCGCTGGACCACGACCTCGAGATCTGCCCGGTCATCAACAAGCTCGACCTGCCCGCCGCCGACCCCGACCGGGTCAGCGCGGAAGTGGAGGACGTCATCGGGCTGCCCTGCGAAGAGGCGCCGCGCATCTCCGCCAAGACCGGCGAGAACGTCAGAGCCGTCCTCGAGGAGATCGTCCACATGGTCCCGGCCCCGACCGGCGACCCGGAGGCGCCCCTGCAGGCCCTCATCTTCGACTCCGTCTACGACAGCTACCGGGGCGTCATCGTCTATGTCCGCCTCATGGAGGGCACCATCAAGCCTGGTGACACCATGCGCATGATGGCCACCGGGGCCGAGTTCACGGTCGTGGAGACCGGCTACATGAGAGCCCGTTCCCTCGAGCCCGCGAAGTGCCTGAGAGCCGGCGAGGTCGGTTACATCACAGCCTCCATCAAGACCGTCTCCGAAGCCCGGGTGGGCGATACGGTCACCCTGGCAAACCGCCCGGCGGCGGAACCGCTGCCCGGCTACCGGAAAGTCAACCCCATGGTGTTCTGCGGCGTCTATCCCGCGGACGGGGCCGACTACGAAAACCTGAAAGAAGCGCTGGAAAAACTGCAGCTCAACGACGCGTCTCTGACCTTCGAGCCCGAGACCTCCGGAGCCCTCGGCTTCGGCTTCCGCTGCGGGTTCCTGGGCCTTCTGCACCTGGAGATCATCCAGGAGCGGCTGGAACGGGAATACAACCTGGACCTCGTCACAACGGTCCCCAGCGTCATCTATAAGATCCACATGTCCGACGGGGAAGTCCGGAGCATCGACAACCCCTGCAACTATCCGGACCCCGCGGACATCGATTTCTGCGAGGAGCCCATCGCCAACGCCCACATCTTCTCGCCGCCCGACTACGTCGGCGCTATCATGGAGCTGTGCCAGGAACGGCGGGGCGTGTTCAAGGACATGCAGTACCTCGCCGCGGACCGGGTGGACATCCACTACGAACTGCCGCTCAACGAGATCATCTACGACTTCTTCGACGCCCTCAAGTCCCGCACCAGAGGCTATGCCTCGCTGGACTACGAGATACTGGGCTACCGGGCCTCCGAGCTCGTCAAGCTGGACGTGCTCCTCAACGGAGAGCAGGTGGACGCCCTGTCCTGGATCGTCCATCAGGAGAAGGCCTACGGCCGCGCCCGGAAGATCGCCGAAAAGCTCAAGGAGAACATCCCGAGAACGCTGTTCGAGATCCCCATCCAGATCGCCATCGGCGGAAAAGTCATTGCCCGGGAGACCGTCAAGGCCCTGCGCAAGGACGTCCTCGCCAAGTGCTACGGCGGCGACATCACGCGGAAAAAGAAACTGCTTGAAAAGCAGAAGGAAGGCAAGAAGCGCATGCGTCAGTTCGGCTCGGTCGAGGTGCCGCAGGAGGCGTTCATGGCCGTCCTGAAGCTGGACGAATAAACCGGAAAGAGGTCCGCCATGGAACCCATCGGGCTCTACTTCCACGTGCCGTTCTGTTCCTCTCTCTGTCCGTACTGCGACTTTTTCAAAAAGCGCCCGGAAGCGGGGGACATGGAGGCCTATGTGGAGCACATCAAAACGGAGCTGAACGCGTTCCGAAATAGAACCATTCGTGCCGACTCTGTCTACTTCGGAGGCGGCACTCCTTCCGTATTGCCCGGGGAGCTCTTTGGCGATTTGCTGGTGTGTGTGCGGGAGACGTTCTCTATAACCGAAGACGCGGAGATCACCGTGGAGTGCAACCCGTCTTCGGACCTCGAGACGTTCCTGCCCGCCGCGGCATCCGCCGGGGTGAACCGTCTCTCCTTCGGCATGCAGTCGGCGGTGGACGCGGAGCGCCGTAGCCTCGGCCGCCGGGCGGACCGCGCCCGGGTGGAAGAGGCCCTGGACCTTGCCCGGAAGGCCGGCATTTCAAACCTCAGCATGGACGTCATGCTGGGCGTACCCGGCCAGACCCTGCAGAGCCTGGAGGAGACGCTTGCGTTCCTGAAGGCGCAGGACGTGCCCCATGTCAGCGCCTATCTGCTGGCCCTCGAGGAGGGCACCGT
>CAJGDU010000180.1 GCA_904502175.1 Clostridiaceae bacterium | reverse complement strand
TGGTGCGGTAGCCCTTCACCGCGCCGACCAGCGCCAGGCCAATGCCCTGGTTCCCGCTGGTGGGCTCCACGATGATGGTGTCCTCGTTCAGAAGGCCGGCGCGCTCCGCCTGGCGGATCATGTTCAGCGCCGTCCGGATCTTGATGGAGCCGCCGACGTTCAGTGCCTCCACCTTGACGAGCACGCGGGCGCTGTCCGCGTCGACCATTTTATTCAGTTGGACGACCGGGGTGTGCCCGACCGCGTCCAGAATGTTGTCATAAACCATAGTAAAAACTCCAGAGCATACGTCTTTTGACGAAAGTACTGACATTATAGCAGAAAGGCCCCCATCGCGAAAGGCAAAACGTTTCGCAGGCCTGTTCCGATTCTTTACTTTACCAAAGTAGTATGTTAACATAATAGAGCATTGCAAACCCGTCAAATCAACTTTTGTGGAGGAGAATTCATTATGAAAAAGATTCTTTCTGTCCTTATCGCCACCATGATGGTCGTCCTGCTGGCGGCCTGCGGAGGCGGCGGAAACAGCGCAGCCGAGTACGTCTTCCTCGAGGAGGAAATGGGCACCGAGTCCTATGCCATCGGCTTCCGCCAGGGCGACGAAGAACTGGCCAACACCGTCTCCGGCGCTGTCATGGCGCTCGTCAAAGACGGCACCTACGCCAAGATCGGCGAAAAGTATCCCGACATCAAAGACTATCTCTGCCTGACCGAGAAGGATGTTGACGAGTCCAAGATCCCTGCGAAGGGTTCGGGCGACGCCAGCTACACCTTCAAGCACGGCTTCGACCTCGACTATCCGCCCTATTCCTACCTGAAGGATGACGGCTCCGTCGGCGGTTTCGACGTCGAACTGGCCAAGGCAGTCTGCGAATACATGGGCTGGAAGTACGAAGCGGTCCCGTTCAACTGGGAAGCCAAGGACATGGAGCTCAACGCGAAGTCCTGTGACTGCATCTGGTCCGGCTTCACCAAGGAAGGCCGCGAAGACAAGTACACCTGGGGCATCACCTACTCCAACAACACCCAGGG
Organism: Clostridiaceae bacterium; assembly: GCA_904502175.1. Lineage (GTDB taxonomy): Bacteria > Bacillota > Clostridia > Oscillospirales > Acutalibacteraceae > RUG420. Next base: position 2,242 of record CAJGDU010000180.1, on the reverse strand, counting down.
CATCCTCGTTGCCTCCGACTCCGGCATCAAGACCCTTGCGGACCTCGCCGGCAAGACCGTCGGTGTCCAGATCGACACCTCCGCGGCTGACATGCTCGAGGACGCCAAGAAAGACCTGGCCGACACCTTCGGCGAGCTCAAGACCTATGAGACCTACACCGTCGCTTACAACGACCTGAAGGCCGGCGCCATCGACGCCATCGCCATCGACATGACAGCGGGTGCCTACCTCGTCGCCAACGACGCGAAATAACGGGGCGATGCACCGCTTCACATAACATGCTCGGGGCACTGAGCCGTCTGCGGTTCCGTGCCCCTTTGTAATTGGAGGGAACTATATGTCCTGGCAGACTATGCTCGCCAGTATGGGAGAAGGCATGCTGCGCACCTGCGCCATCTTCTTCCTGACGGTGCTGTTCTCCATGCCCCTCGGCATGGTCGTCACACTCCTGCGCCGTTCCAAATTCCGGATCGTATCCGCCATCACCAAGGCGTACATCGCCGTCATGCGCGGCACCCCGCTCATGCTCCAGCTCCTCGCCTGGTACTTCGGCCCGTACTACCTGTTCGGGTGGTCCATCCGCGGCTACCGGTTCGCGGCCATCATCATCGGTTTCACCATGAACTATGCCGCGTACTTCGCGGAGATATACCGCGGCGGCATCGAGTCCATTTCGCAGGGCCAGTATGAGGCGGCGGAGGTCCTGGGCTACAGCAAGGTCCAGACCTTCTTCAAGATCATCCTGCCCCAGGTCATGAAGACCATCATGCCATCTGTTACCAATGAGATCATCACCCTGGTCAAAGATACGTCCCTGGCCTTCGCGCTCGCCTACAACGAGATGTTTGCCATCGCGAAGCAGATCGCCGCGTCGCAAACGTCCTTCGTGCCATATATCGTCGCCGGCGTCTTCTACTTCGTGGCGAACTATGTCGTGGCATTCGTCATGGAGCGCATAGAGAAGTCCATGGACTACTACAGTTGAGGAGGTGACGACATGGTACTGGAAATGAAAAACATCCAGAAGTCCTTTGGCGATCTGGAAGTCCTGAAAGATATCAGCGTGTCCGTCGATGAGGGCGAAGTCGTCAGCGTCATCGGGCCCTCGGGCTCCGGCAAGAGCACCCTGCTCCGGTGCGCCACCTTCCTCGAGACCATCGACTCCGGGGAGATCAGCTACCTCGACGAGCCCGCCGTCACCACGAACGCGGAGGGCAGGGCCGAGTACGTGAGCCCCGCCGAGATGCGCAAGGCCAAACAGCACTTCGGCCTCGTGTTCCAGAACTTCAACCTCTTCCCCCACTACTCCGTGCGGAAGAACATTATGGACGCGCCGCTGAACGTGCAGAAGCGCGACAAGGCGGAAGTAGAGGCCGAGTGTGAAGAGCTCCTCAAGAAGATGGACCTCGTACACCGCGCCGATGCCTACCCGTGCCAGCTGTCCGGCGGACAGCAGCAGCGCGTGGCCATTGCCCGCGCCCTGGCCATGAACCCGAACATCCTCTTCTTCGACGAGCCGACGTCCGCGCTGGACCCGGAGCTCACCGGAGAAGTCCTGAAAGTCATCCGCCAGCTGGCGGAAGAAAAGATGACCATGGTGGTCGTCACCCACGAAATGCCCTTCGCCCGCTCGGTCTCGAACCGCGTCATCTTCATGGACGGCGGCGTCATCGTCGAGCAGGGCGACCCCGAAGAGGTCTTCGGGAACCCGCAGCAGGAACGGACCAAACAGTTCCTGCGGAACTATCAGCAGACATGAAAGAACTCACTTACGTCCTTATGGACCCAACCGGCAATATGACCATTCTGGTCGAGACCCCGGTCCCCGTGGAGGAGCAGCCCGCCGTGGCCGCCCGTCTCATGGAGGCCGAGCCTTCGGCTGAGCAGGTGGGCTTCGTGTACGCCGACGACGACTGCGGCGTCGGCCTGCGCATGGCCGGCGGCGAGTTCTGCGGAAACGCCGCCATGAGCGCCGCGGTGCTGTCCGCCATCGTGGCGGACGTGCCCGAGGGCACCACGCTGGTCGAGACGTCTCTCGCGGCGGACCAGGTCCCGGTCGAGTACTATAAGCAGCCCGACGGCAGCTGGTCGGCCACCGTGGACATGCCGAAACCCACCGCCATCAAAGAAGTGAAACTGCCGGTGGGCGGCCCCGGCTCCGAGACCGTCCGCCTCCCCTACGTGCAGTTCGACGGCATCTCACACCTCATCTATGAGCACCCCGCGCCGGAGGACGAAGTG
>CAJGDU010000179.1 GCA_904502175.1 Clostridiaceae bacterium | reverse complement strand
TTTTATGTATCTGTTTCCAGCCATCGACCTCATTGACGGCAAAGCGGTCCGTCTCCTGCGGGGCGACTACGCGCAGATGACGGTCTACAGCGACGACCCGCTCTCGGTCGCGAAAGACTTCGAGGCCGCCGGCGCCCGGTTTATCCACATGGTGGACCTGGAAGGCGCGAAGGACGGCGGGACGCCGAACCTTGCCACGGTACAGTCGGTGGCGGAAAACACCGGCCTTTTCGTGGAGATCGGGGGCGGCATCCGCTCCATGGACACCGTCCGGGCCTACTTCGAAGCCGGCGTGGACCGGGTCATCCTCGGCACCGCGGCGGTGGAAGATGAGGCCTTCCTTAAAGAGGCCGTCGACACCTTCGGTGAGAAGATCGCCGTCGGCGCCGATGTCCGGGACGGTTACGTCTCCATCAAGGGCTGGCTCGAACAGTCCGCGTTCACGCTGGACGCCTTCTGCGAGAAGATGCAGGGCCTCGGCGTGAAAACGCTCATCTGTACCGACATTTCCCGGGACGGCGCCATGCGGGGCACCAACCGCGCCCTCTACGCCGAACTCAAAGACAAATATTCCATGAACATCACAGCCTCCGGCGGCGTCTCCTCTCTGGAAGACGTCAAAGCTCTGGCGGCGATGGACCTCTACGGCGCCATCATCGGCAAGGCCTACTACACCGGAGATATCATCCTGTCGGACGCCATTGCGGCGGCCGGCCCCCAGGAGTGAACCGACCCATGATCACAAAACGTATCATCCCCTGTCTCGATGTCCGGGACGGCCGGGTCGTCAAGGGCGTCAACTTTGAGGGCGTCCGGGACGTCTCCGACCCCGTCGCGCTGGCCGGCTACTACAGCGAGAGCGGCGCCGACGAGCTGGTGTTTTACGACATCACCGCGTCCTTCGAGGGGCGGAAGCTCTTCACCGACATCCTGACCCGCACCGCGTCCCAGATCTTCATCCCCCTGACGGTGGGCGGCGGCATCAACACCCTGCAGGACTTCGACCGCGTCCTGTCCTGCGGCGCCGACAAGGTCTCCGTCAACTCGGGCGCCATCCGCGACCCGTCCCTGGTGGGCGAGGCCGCGAAGCGCTTCGGCGACCAGTGCGTCGTCATTTCCGCGGACGTCAAGCGGGTGGACGGCGAGTACCACGTCTTTGCCAAAGGCGGCCGGGAGGACACCGGCATGGAGGGCATCGAGTGGATCCGCCGCTGCGTCGACAACGGCGCCGGGGAAGTGGTCCTCAACTCCATCGACACGGACGGGGTGAAGGACGGCTTCGACCTCGAAATGCTGCAGGCGGTCTGCGACGTCGTGAACGTCCCGGTCATCGCCTCCGGCGGGGCGGGGTGCATCGCCCACTTCACCGAGCTCTTCGAGGCCATCCCCAAGGTGGACGCGGGGCTCGCCGCCAGCATCTTCCACTTCGGCGAAGTCAGCATCCGCGACCTGAAAGAGGAACTGCGGAGAAACGGGATCAACGTGAGATTGTAAGGAGAATTACCAATGCCGGAAACCAACTTTGTTTCGATCGATGAACTCAAGTTCGATGAACAGGGCCTCATTCCCGCCGTCGTCGTGGACAGCGAGAGCAAGAAGGTCCTGACCGTCGCCTATATGAACGCGGAGAGTCTGAAGGTCTCCATGGAGAAGGAACTGACCTGCTTCTGGTCCCGGTCCCGTCAGGAACTGTGGCTGAAGGGGGAGACCAGCGGCAACTACCAGCACATCGTCAGCATCACGACGGACTGCGATAAAGATGCGCTGGTCGTGGTCGTCGAAAAGGACGGCCCCGCCTGTCATCTGGGGACGGACTCCTGCTTCGAGTACCCCGTCTGGCAGAGCGAGACCCGCCACGAGTTCTCGGTCCAGGGCCTCTACGACCTGCTGGTCGGCCGCAACGAGTCCCGTCCGGAAGGGTCTTACACCACGTACCTGTTTGAAAAGGGCATGGACAAGATCCTGAAGAAGGTGGGCGAGGAGAACACGGAGGTCATCGTGGCCGCCAAGGGCGACGACAAAAAGGAGACGGTCTACGAGATCGCCGACCTCATGTATCACGTCATGGTCCTCATGGTCCACATGGGCATCACCGTGTCCGACGTTTTGAAGGAACTGGCTTCCCGCCACATCATCGACCACAAGGTCAAACAGGAAAAAATGGTATGACGTACAACAACTACCACATGCACACCACCTTCTGCGACGGGTCGAACACCCCGGAAGAGATGGTGGAGGCGGCGCTGCGGGCCGGCTGTTCGGAGATCGGGTTTTCCGGCCACTCCTGGCTGGATTTCGACCCGGACTGGACCATGAGCCCGGAGGCCGCGGACCGCTACCGGAGCTGTGTCCGGGAACTGGCGGCGCGCTATGAAGACAGACTGCGCATCCTCTGCGGCGTGGAGCAGGACTACTGCAGCTCCCCGGAGGAGCTCGGTCTCTATGACTATGTCATCGGGGGCGTCCACTGCGTCTTCAAAGACGGCCATTACATTTCGGTCGACGCGGACGCGCGGGGCCTGCGGGCCGGCATCGAAGAATACTACGACGGCGATGCGTCCGCCTTTGCCGAAGACTATTTCGAGATGGTGGGAGACCTCTATGAGAAGACCCGCTGTCAGGTCATCGCGCACTTCGACCTGCTGACGAAGTTCCAGGAACAGGACCCGCTGTTCGATTTGGAAGACCCGCGCTATAAGAGGGCAGAGGAGAAGGCCCTCGAGCAGGTCATCGCATCTCCCGCTATCGTGGAGATCAACACCGGCGCCATGGCCCGGGGCTTCCGGACGGCGCCCTATCCCGGCGAACGCATCCTGGAAGCGCTCGGAAAGGCGCGCAAACCGGTCATCCTCTCATCGGATGCCCACTCGGTCGAACACATCACCTACGGGTTCGACGAAGCTGTGAAATTAGTTGAGAAATACGACCTGATCCTGAAGACGGATCTGATTTGATTTCGCGGGGCTCATTATGATACAATGAGCCCTGCGCTACGCACCTGCCGGTGTGGCGGAATTGGCAGACGCAAGGGACTTAAAATCCCTCGCTGGAAACAGCGTACCGGTTCGAGCCCGGTCACCGGCACCAAAGAGAACAGGGGGACTTTGTCTCCCTGTTCTCTTTTTGCTCCCGATCCGGAGTGAAAATACACGAAATATAGTTGTTTTTCCGCCCGCCAGCGGTTGAGAAACCCTTTATATTGTGGTAAACTATTATGAATGCAAAAATACCGAAAAAGGGGACTGTCAAATGAGCTTTTTCGATGCACTGACCGGAAGCGGTA
>CAJGDU010000178.1 GCA_904502175.1 Clostridiaceae bacterium | reverse complement strand
AGGATCTCATTGACCAGTGACGACTTGCCCGAACCGGAGACACCGGTGACACAGGTGAAGGTGCCTAAAGGTATGGAGACGTCGATATTCTTGAGGTTGTGCTCCCGGGCCCCGCGGACCGTCAGGAAGCTGCCGTTCCCGGCACGCCGCTCCGTCGGCATGGGAACACTGCGCTCCCCGCTGAGGTACTGGCCGGTAATGGACTCCTTGCAGGCCATGATGTCGTCGACGGTGCCCGCGCAAACCACTTCCCCGCCGTTGATGCCGGCGCCGGGGCCGATGTCGACGATGTAGTCGGCGGCCCGCATGGTGTCCTCGTCGTGTTCGACGACGATGAGCGAGTTGCCGAGGTCCCGCAGGTCCTTCAGGGTGGCGATGAGCTTGTCGTTGTCCTTCTGATGCAGGCCGATGCTGGGCTCGTCCAGGATGTAGAGGACGCCGGTCAGGGCAGAGCCGATCTGGGTGGCCAGACGGATGCGCTGGCTCTCGCCGCCGGACAGGGTGCCGGCGCTGCGGGCCAGGTCCAGGTATTCGAGTCCGACGCTCTGCAGGAAGCGCAGGCGGGACTTGATCTCTTTGAGGATGAGTTCCGAGATGATGGCGTCCCGTTCCGACAGTTTCAGGTTCTCGAAAAACTCCAGTTCTTTTTCGATGGAAAGGTGGGTGAGCTCGTCGACGTTGAGGCCGCCGACGGTGACCGCGAGGCTCTCCGCCTTCAGCCGTTTGCCGTGGCAGAGTTCACAGTCGTGTTCCGACATGATCTGCTCGATCTGCCGCCGGGACCACTGGGAGCTGGTCTCCTCGTACTTTCTTTTCAGGTTGTTGACGACGCCCTCGAAGCGGGCCTGCCACTTTCCGTCGGAATAGGTGGTGCGACGGTGGAACCGGACGCGTTCCTCGCCCGTGCCGTACAGGATCTTTTCGAGGTCTTCCCGCCGCATGTCCTGCACCGGCGTGTCGATGGAGAAGCCGTAGTGTTCGGACACGCCCTCATAATACATTTCGGCGATGGTGCCGCCGTCGGTCTTCATCCAGCCGGGCGCCTTGATGGCACCTTCGCGGATGCTGAGGGACTTGTCGGGCATGAGCAGGTCTTCGTCGATGACCGTATAGGAGCCGAGGCCCGTACACTGCGGGCAGGCGCCGAAGGGGTTGTTGAAGGAGAACATGCGGGGTGCGAGGTCGTCGATGGAGATGCCGTGCTCGGGGCAGGCGTAGTTCTGGGAGAACACCATTTCCTCCCCGTCGATGACGTCGATGATCGTCATGCCTTCTGACAGTTTGGTGGCGGTCTCCACGGAGTCCGTGAGCCGGCTCATGATGCCGTCCTTGACCACCAGGCGGTCGACGATGATCTCGATGTTGTGTTTATAGGTCTTTTCCAGTTTGATGTCTTCGGAGAGGTCGCGCACTTCCCCGTCGATGCGGGCGCGCACGAAGCCGGACTTGGACGCGTTTTCCAGAGACTTCGCGAAGGTGCCCTTTTTTCCGCGGGCGATGGGCGCCATGACCTGGATGCGGGTGCCCTCGGGCAGTCCCATGATCTGGTCGACGATCTGGTCGACGGTCTGGTGCTGGATCTCCCGGCCGCAGATGGGACAGTGCGGCACGCCGATGCGGGCGTACATGAGACGCATGTAGTCGTAGATCTCGGTCAGCGTCCCCACCGTGGAACGGGGGTTTTTCGACGTGGTCTTCTGGTCGATGGAGATGGCCGGAGAGAGCCCGTCGATGGACTCGACCTTCGGCTTGTCCATGATGCCGAGGAACTGTCTGGCATAGGAGGACAGAGACTCCATGTAGCGGCGTTGCCCTTCCGCGAAAATGGTGTCGAAGGCAAGCGAGGACTTGCCGGACCCCGAGAGGCCGGTGAAGACGACCATCTTCTCCCGCGGGATATGGAGGCCGATATTCTTCAGATTGTGTTCCCTTGCTCCGACGATGCGGATCTCTTTGTTTGCCATAACTCTTTACGGGCCTTTCCGTTTCTTAGTCGTTTTATCGGCTGCGCTGCCGGCATAGGTGCCGTCCCGCAGCTTCGCGATCTCGTCGCGGTAGTAGGCGGCGGTCTCGAAATCGAGGATGCGGGCGGCGGCCTGCATCTCCTTGGTCATGCGGCGGATGAGGTCCTCGCGCTGGGCGCGGGTCAGGCGCTTGCCGCCGGACTTCTCGGTCTCCACCTTGGAGGTGATCTCGATGACGTCGCGGATATCTTTCACGATGGACTTCGGGACGATGCCGTGGGCCTCGTTGTACTGCTGCTGGAGATCTCTCCGGCGGAAGGTCTCGCTGAGGGCCCGTTCCATGGAGGGCGTGACGCTGTCAGCATACATGATGACTTCGCCGTTCACGTTTCGCGCGGCCCGGCCGATGGTCTGGACCAGCGAGGTCTCGGACCGGAGGAAACCTTCCTTGTCGGCGTCCAGGATGGCCACCAGGGACACTTCGGGAATGTCGAGGCCCTCCCGCAACAGGTTGATGCCGATGAGGACGTCGAATTCGCCCATGCGCAGATCGCGGATGATCTGCATGCGTTCGATGGTGTCGACGTCGTGGTGCATGTAGCGCACTTTGATGCCGTTGGTCTCGAAGAACTCGGTGAGGTCTTCGGCCATTTTTTTGGTGAGGGTGGTGACGAGGACGCGTTCGCCCCGTTCCGCCCGCATATTGATTTGGGAAATGAGGTCGTCGATCTGGCCCTCCACGGGCTTGACCGTGACCATGGGGTCCAGAAGACCGGTGGGACGGATGATCTGCTCCACGACCTGCACGCTGCGCTCCCGTTCGAAGTCGCCGGGCGTGGCGGAGGTGAAGATGACCTGGTTGACATGGGAATAGAACTCGTCGAAGTTCAATGGCCGGTTGTCGTAGGCGCTGGGCAGCCGGAACCCGAAGTCGATGAGGCTCTTCTTCCGGGCGTGGTCTCCCCCGTACATGCCGCGCACCTGGGGCAGCGTGACATGGGACTCGTCCACGAACAAAAGGAAGTCGTCCGGGAAGTAGTCCATGAGCGTATACGGCGTGGAACCGGGCTTGCGGCGGGACAGGACGCGGGAATAGTTCTCGATGCCGGAACAGAACCCGGTCTCCCGCAGCATTTCCATGTCGTACTCGGTCCGCTGGCGGATGCGCTGGGCCTCGATGAGCTGTCCCCGGTTCTCGAAGTATTTGACCTGAGCTTCCATTTCATCGAGGATGTCCTGCACGGCGTCATCCATGAGCTCCGGCGCCACCACGTAGTGCGTGGCGGGATAGATGGCGGCGTGCTGCAGGACGCCGGTCACCTCTCCGGTGAGGGCGTTGATCTGGCAGATGCGGT
>CAJGDU010000177.1 GCA_904502175.1 Clostridiaceae bacterium | reverse complement strand
TTCGTCATTTTCGGGGGCAGGTGCCGCCTCCTCGGGCGATTCATTCACCGGATCTTCGGGTTTTTCCTCATTTCCGGTGACTTTTTCGTCATTTTCGGGGGCAGGTACCGCCTCCTCGGGCGATTCATTCACCGGATCTTCGACTTTTTCCTCATTTCCGGTGACTTCGGGCTCCGGGGACGGTTCCGGCGCAGGTTCCGACTCAGGCGCGGGCTCGGCGACAGCGTCAGCGACGACAGCCGCTGCGGCTGCGGCCGCAGGGGCCGCGGAGGCCACCGGGAGCGCCGGCTTCTCTTTTTCGGGGATGGCGACGGGTTCCGGGTCGCGGACCGCCTCGTCGTAGACGCCGGCGGTGCAGAGCCGGATGATGGCCATCTCCATTTCCACCCGGCGGTTCAGGCCTTTCCGGATGAGGACGAGTGCATCGCCCAGGGCGTTCAGGGTGTTCAGGATATCGCTCATGGAGGTGCGCTTGGCGGAGGACTGGTAGGCCGCCAGCTCCACGGCGGAGCAGACGATGAGGTCCTTCGGGTTCTTGACCGCCTTGCAGACCATGAGGTTTCTAAAGTGGTTGATGAGTTCGTTGCACAGCCGTTCCATGTCGCAGGAGCGGTTGTAGAGGTCGTCGATCTGGGAAAGCGCCATGGCGCTGTTCCGGTGGAGGATGCTCTCCGCCAGCTGGAACAGGTAGTCTCTGCCGGCGAGGCCGACCACCGCGTTGACGACGTTCTCGTCGATGGTTTTGCTCTGGCCGACACACTGGTCGAGGATGGAGAGGGCGTCGCGCAGGGCGCCGTCCGCCAGGCGGGCAATGAGGTTCGCGGCGCCGGCGGTGAGCTCGAGCCCCTCTTCCGAGGCGACGTAGGCGATGCGCGCGGCGATGTCTTCGGGCGAGATGCGGTGGAAGTCGAAGCGCTGGCACCGGGACAGGATGGTGGCGGGCAGCTTGTGGACTTCGGTCGTGGCCAGCACGAACTTGACGTGTTCGGGCGGCTCTTCGAGGGTCTTCAGCAGCGCGTTGAAGGCGCCGGTGGAGAGCATGTGGACTTCGTCGATGATGTACACCCGGTACTTGCCGCCGACCGGCGTGAAGTTCGCCTCGTCGCGGATCTCACGGATGTTGTCGACGCCGTTGTTGGAGGCGGCGTCTATTTCGACGACGTCCAGGATGGCGCCCGCGTCGATGCCCTTGCAGGTCTCACAGCAGTTGCAGGGGTCGCCGTCCACGGGGTGCTCGCAGTTGACCGCCTTCGCGAAGATCTTGGCACAGGTGGTCTTGCCCGTTCCCCGGGAACCGGTGAACAGATAGGCGTGGGAATGGCGCCCGGTGCGCACCTCGTTCATGAGGGTCCGGGTGACATGCTCCTGTCCGACGACGTCGGCGAAGACCTGCGGCCGCCATTTGCGGTACAGGGCCTGATATGTTTCTGCCATGAAACCACCGTCTTTCTTACCAGAAATAAAATCGCATACAAAAAGAGCGAAGCTGCTTTTCCTTGACCATATGGCGAGCAGGCTTACTGTGGCGCACGATGCTAACCGCTTAATGCTGCTCGGTTCCCCGCCTGACATGATTCACAGCGCTCCGTCGCACAGGACCCACGCGCCATATGGCCAAACAAAAGCTCACTCCGCTTTTATTGCGGACATTATTATACTGGATAATGTTTATGAAATCAATATTTCTGTATGATTTTTTGACAGAGTGTGTTATAATGACCGTTGAATTTTTTATAAAGGAGTTTTATGCCCTATGGCAGTTTTCAAAAACCTTTTTGACTACTCCGCAAAAGAGATCAAAAAGATGACCCCCATCAAGGACGAAGTCCTGGGGCTCGAAGAGAAATACGCCGCCATGACCGAAGAGGAACTGCGTGCCGTCACGCCCGCTCTGAAGCAGCGTCTGGAGAACGGCGAGTCCCTCGAGGACATCCTTCCCGACGCCTTCGCGGCCTGCCGGGAAGCCTGCGTGCGCGCCGTCGGCCTGCAGCCCTATCCGGTCCAGGTCCTCGGTGGTATCGTCCTTCACAACGGCGGCATCGCCGAAATGAAGACCGGTGAAGGTAAGACCCTTGTCGCAACACTCCCCGCCTACCTCAACGCCCTTACCGGCGAAGGCGTCCATATCGTCACCGTCAACGACTACCTTGCCCGCCGCGACTCCGAGTGGATGGGTAAAGTGTATCGCTACCTCGGCCTCACCGTCGGCCTCATCGTCAACGGCCTCGACAACGACCAGCGCCGGGAAGCCTATGCCGCGGACATCACCTACGGCACGAACAACGAGTTCGGCTTCGACTACCTGCGCGACAACATGGTCCAGTACAAGTCCGAGAAAGTCCAGAGAGGCCACGCCTACGCCATCGTCGACGAGGTCGACTCCATCCTCATCGATGAAGCGCGTACCCCCCTCATCATCTCCGGTCAGGGCACCGAGTCCACTGACCTCTACCAGCTGGCCGACCAGTTCGTCTGCACCCTGACCATGGGTAAAGTCAAAGAGGTCGAGTCCAAGCAGGAATACGAAGATGCCGTCGAAGGCGACTACATCGTCGACGAAAAGAACAAGACCGCCACGCTGGCCCAGTCCGGTGTCAAAAAGGCGGAGGCGTTCTTCAACGTCGAGAACCTGACCGATGCCGAGAACACCCAGCTGTTCCACAACATCAACCAGGCCATCCGCGCCCACGGTATCATGCACAAGGACATCGACTACATCGTCCGTGACGGCGAAGTCCTCATCGTCGACGAGTTCACCGGCCGTATCATGCACGGCAGACGGTACAACGAAGGCCTCCACCAGGCCATCGAAGCCAAGGAACACGTCAATGTCCAGCGCGAGAGCAAGACCCTTGCCTCCATCACCTTCCAGAACTACTTCCGTCTTTACAACAAGCTGTCCGGTATGACCGGTACCGCCATGACCGAGGCGGACGAGTTCTCCGAGATCTACAAGCTCTTCCCCGTGGAAGTCCCCACCAACGAGCCCATGATCCGAGTCGACCATGACGACGTCGTCTACAAGACCGAGAACGGCAAGTTCTACGCCATCATCGACCAGATCGTCGAGGCCCACGAGAAGGGCCAGCCGGTCCTCGTCGGTACGGTCTCCATCGAGAAGTCCGAAAAGCTGTCCAAGCTCCTCAAGGAGCGGGGCATCAAGCACGAGGTCCTGAACGCGAAGAACAACGAGCGTGAGGCTGAGATCATTGCCCAGGCGGGTAAGTTCGGCGCCATCACCATCTCCACCAACATGGCCGGTCGTGGTACCGACATCATGCTGGGCGGTAACCCCGAGTACCTCGCCCGTGCCGAGCTGCGCA
>CAJGDU010000176.1 GCA_904502175.1 Clostridiaceae bacterium | reverse complement strand
TAGACGCCGCGGCTCTTCATGCCGACCAGCCGGTTCTCGACGATGTCGAGGAGGCCGATGCCGTTCGCGCCGCCGACCTTGTTCAGGGCGAGGACGATCTCTTTCTGGCTCATCTTCTCGCCGTTGAGCGCGACCGGGATGCCCTGCTCATAGTCCAGGGTGATGTAGGTGGGCTCGTCCGGCGCCTGGAGCGGGGAGACGCCCATTTCGAGGAAGCCTTCCTTCTCGTACTGCGGCTCGTTGGCCGGGTCCTCGAGGTCGAGGCCCTCGTGGCTCAGGTGCCAGAGGTTCTTGTCCTTGGAGTAGTTGGTCTCGCGGTTGATCTTCAGAGGAACGTTGTGGGCTTCCGCGTATTCGATCTCCTGCTCACGGGAGACGATGTCCCATTCACGCCAGGGGGCGATGATGGTCATGTCGGGGCAGAAGGCCTTGATGGTCAGTTCGAAACGGACCTGGTCGTTGCCCTTGCCGGTGCAGCCGTGGCAGATGGCGTCGGCGCCTTCCTTGATGGCGATCTCGCACAGTCTCTTCGCGATGATGGGACGGGCGTGGGACGTGCCGAGGAGGTACTGCTCATACTTGGCGCCCGCCTTCACGCAGGGCATGATGAAGTCTTCGACGTACTCGTCGGTCAGGTCTTCGATGTAGAGCTTGGACGCGCCGGTCTTGAGGGCCTTCTCTTCGAGACCTTCGAGCTCGGACGCCTGGCCCACGTTGCCGGAGACCGCGATGACTTCACAGTTGTTGTAGTTCTCCTTGAGCCACGGGATGATGATGGAAGTGTCCAGGCCGCCGGAATAGGCGAGGACGACTTTCTTGATGTCTTCTTTGTTTTTCTTAGCGATGGCCATTGTATATTCCTCCAAAAATGCCGCATATTGCGGTGCGTTTTCAAATGTTGACACCCATTATAAAAAGGGGCTATGCAAAAGTCAAGGGGTTTTCTGCATAAAAATTCAGTAAATCGCCGCAAGAAATGCATAAATATTCACTTTGGCGATGCGCCTTCGGCAAGTCCACCACTTTTTTGACACGAAACAGACCAGAGTTTAGGAAACAAGATAAAGGGGTATTTGTTGTGTTCAGATACAAGTTCTGGTATAATGTCAAAGATATAATGCCTTATTATAAGTTTTTTTAGGTAGAAGGACGCGCAAAGAATGATGGAAGAGAGAGAACTCCGGGACGAGCTCATCATTGGCAGAAATCCTGTCATGGAAGCGCTCAGAGCCGGACGCAGCATCGACACCATTTTCGTCTCCCGCGGGGAGCGGCAGGGGTCCGTGGGGAAGATCATCGCCATGGCCCGGGACGCCGGCATCCTCGTCAAGGAGACGGACCCGAAGAAGCTCGGCTTCATGTGCGGGAACCAGAACCACCAGGGCGTCATCGCCAAAGTGGCGGCCCACGAGTACGCCACCCTGGAGGACCTGTTCACCCGCGCGGAGGAGAAGGGCGAGGCGCCGTTCTTCATCATCGCGGACGAAGTGTCCGACCCCCACAACCTCGGCGCCATCATCCGGAGCGCGGAGTGCGCGGGCGCCCACGGCGTCATCGTGCCGAAACGGCGCAGCGCCGGCCTGAACTTCACGGTGGACAAGACCTCCGCCGGCGCGCTGGAGTACCTTCCGGTGGCCCGGGTGTCCAACCTGCCTGCCGCCATGGAAGAGCTCAAGGAGCGGGGCGTCTGGATCTACGGGACGGACATGGACGGCGAGACCTGGTGTCAGACAGACCTGAAAGGTCCCCTGGCCCTGGTGGTCGGGAACGAAGGCAAGGGCATGGGCCGGCTGGTCCGTGAGAAGTGCGACTTCATCCTGTCCCTGCCGCTGTCCGGGAACATCAGCTCCCTGAACGCGTCCGTTGCGGCCGGCATCGTCATGTACGAGGTGAGCCGCCAGAGACTCGGACTCAAAACCGTTTGAGAAAAACGTTAAGATAGCAAGTTCGAATTCTTATTTTTCTGAAAGAGGTAAGTAGAGAATGGCTAAGAAATGGTCGATGGACGAAATCGACGATCTGCTTGAAACCACCAAAGACAGCGGGGTCTCCGACCTGGTTGCCGAGCTGACAGGCAGCGCCGATGACAGCGTCATGACAGAAGCCGAAGCGGAAGAGGCTGTCCTCTCAGCAGAGGAAGTCCTCGCCGAGGCGGACGCTGTTGACGAGGACGACTACGACTACGACTTTGACGACTTCGACGAGGACGACGAGCCCGACGTCGAGGGGGTCGAAGAGCTTCTGGGCACTCCCGTCGAGGAGGAACCGGAACCCGTTGCGGAAGAGCCGGAACTGTCCCTGTTCGACGCGGAGGACGAAACGCCCGCCGCGGAGGAACCTGTCGCGAAAGAGCCGGTCCCCGAAGAAGCCGCTCCGGTCACGGAGACGGCCGCGGAAGCGCCGGACAAGGACGAAAACCTTTCCGATGAGACCGACTACGCCCCGGGCTTCGTCGACGAAGAGTCCGTTTCCGGCGAGGAGTCTCAGGAGGGCAGACCGTCCTTCATGAACCGGCTGCGCGCGTTCCGCGAGAGCTTTATCAACGTGGTCGAAGGCTCCGAGTCCGACGAGGGGTTCACCGACGAGGACTACGGCCTCGACACGAGCTGGCCCTCCCACGAGGACGGCATCCAGCGCATGACCGGCCGCGAGAAGTTCATGGACCGCAAGGTGGCCAACGAGAAGACCAAGGTCTTCGAGCCGCTGGCGGAGTCCGCTCCGGCGGTGCCGCGCCAGGTCCGCGAAGTCCGTGAGAAGAGCGTCCAGTTCAAGGGCCTCGACGAGAACGCCAAGTCTCCGAAGATGATCATGGAGCTGGCGGACGACAAACCGCAGCAGCCGGAAGAGAAGAAGGCGCTGGCGCAGAAAACGGTGGGCATCCGTCCCATCCGCAATGAGAATATCGAACACCAGATCTTAACGACCAAAATAGAACGCACCACCGCGGAGTTCACCCGCGTGGAAGACGAAGAGATGCCCGCCGCCGGCAACAATGTCAAGGCCGCGCCGAAGGGTGCCCACACCACCGTGGCCTCCGCCAGCGCGGCGGTCGCCGCCGCTGCCGCCGCTGCCGTCGCAGCGGTCCGCGGGGAAGAGGTGGAAGAGGCTCCCGCGGAGCCTGTCGCCAAAGAGGCCCCCAAAATGATCAAGGTGGAGGAGACCGCCGAAGTCACCGACGGCGTCGCCCGCATGGTCCCCGGCTCCCAGAACCGCAAGATCACGAACACGGCGGACCTCGAGCCCATCCCGCAGATCATTGCCGCGGACGCGGAGCTCAACACGTTTGACAAGACCATCGTGGCGAAGGGCGACACCAAGACCATCGAACACGAAGAAAACGCTGAAATAGACGGTCAGATCAAACTG
>CAJGDU010000175.1 GCA_904502175.1 Clostridiaceae bacterium | reverse complement strand
AGGAGTCCCAGAACGGGGAGCGGGTCATCAACGACCTCGGCCGGTTCACCCCGCGGGAGATCCTCGTCAACGCCCAGGCGGCAAAGCTGAAAGGCCTCAAATCCTACTGCGAGAAACAGGAGGGGACGAGCCTGCGGGTCCTGAAGGAGTCTGAGACCCGCCTGGAAGACCTCCAGAAGGTCGTCACCGACCACTTCGACAAAAACCTCGAGGAACTGGAACTGACGTCTGAGAACGCCGTCCGGGCCCTCGGCATGGCCCTGAACTATCTGTTCGAGGTCCAGAAGACCGACCTCTCCAACATCCGGGAGATCCAGTACTACTCGGATGCCAAATATATGAAGCTCGACTTCGCCGCCCGGCGGAACCTGGAACTGACGGAGACCCTCCGCAACCGGGAGAAGCGCGGCACCCTGCTCTGGGTCATGGACCGCACCCGCACCGCCATGGGCAAGCGTCTGCTCCGCGCCTGGCTGGAACAGCCCCTGCTGTCGCCCGGCGGCATCACCGAACGGCAGAACGCGGTCCAGGCACTGGTCAACGACCTGCCCCTTCGGGACGAGCTCGCGGAGTACATGACGTCCGTCCACGACATGGAGCGGCTCATCACCCGCATCTCGTACGGCTCGGCCAACGCCCGGGAGCTCCGGAGCCTCTGGGAGACCGTGAACTGCCTGGCGCCCATCAAGGCGCTGCTGGTGGACGCGGAGCCCCGGCTCCTGCAGCGGGTGGAAGGGGACATCGACCCCCTCGAAGACATCATGGAGCTCATTGAGGAGTCCATCGATGAAGACCCGCCCTTCACCGTGCGCGAAGGCGGCATGATCAAAGCCGGCTACAGCGCGGAGCTGGACGAGCTGCGCGACATCGTGCAGAACGGACAGGGGTACCTCGCCACCATCGAGGCGGAGGAGCGGGAGCGCACCGGCATCCCGAAACTGAAGATCGGCTACAACAAGGTCTTCGGCTATTACCTCGAAGTCCCGAAGTCGTTCCAGGGCGATGTGCCCGAAGAGTGGATCCGCAAGCAGACCCTGACCAACGCGGAGCGCTATATCACCGGCGAACTCAAGGAGCTCGAATCGAAGGTCCTCGGCGCCCAGGAGCGCATCACCAAGCTCGAATACGAACTGTTCTGCGGCGTCCGCGAAACCGTCTCAGAGAGCCTCGTACGCATCCAGCAGACCTCCCACGCCGTCGCCACCCTCGACGTCCTGTGTTCCTTCGCCAAAGTGGCGGTCGAGAACAACTATGTCTGTCCCGAGATCACGGAGGACGGCACCATCGTCATCAAGGACGGCCGGCATCCGGTGGTCGAGAAGATGCTCGAGGGCGCGCCCTTCGTCCCCAATGACACCGACCTCGACCTCGATGAGAAACAGGCCGCCATCATCACCGGACCGAACATGGCCGGTAAGTCCACCTACATGCGGCAGGTGGCCCTCATCGTCCTCATGGCCCAGACCGGCAGTTTCGTGCCGGCCTCCAGCGCCCGGGTCTCCATCTGCGACAGCATCTTCACCCGGGTGGGCGCCTCCGACGACCTGGCCTCCGGCCAGTCCACCTTCATGGTGGAGATGACCGAAGTGGCCTCCATCCTGAAGAACGCGACGAAGCAGAGCCTCATCATCCTCGATGAAATAGGCCGCGGCACCTCCACCTTCGACGGCATGGCCATCGCCAAGGCGGTGCTCGAGTTCGTCTGCAACAAACGGAAAATAGGGGCCAAGACCCTGTTCGCCACCCACTATCATGAACTGACCGACATGGAGGCCGAACTGCCCGGCATCCGCAATTACAATATCGCCTGCAAGAAGCGGGGAGACGACATCATCTTCCTGCGGCGCATCGTCCCCGGCCCGGCGGACGGCAGCTACGGCATCGAAGTCGCCAAGCTCGCCGGCGTGCCGAACCCGGTGGTCAAACGGGCCCGCGAAGTCCTCAAAGAGATCGTCGAGGAACAGGAGCGGACCGGCGGCGTCCTGCGGGCGCCCGCGCTCGACCCCGAATCGGCCGAGCCGGAACCCGACAGCTTCCAGATCAGCTTCACGAGCAACGCCTCCGACGAGATCCTCGAGGAGCTCAAGGACCTGGACGTCAACACCTTCACGCCCATCGAGGCCATGAACTATCTCTACGACCTGTCCAAACGGGCCAAAGAATCCTAATCCACAGAAAGGAGGGGCACCATGGCAAAGATCAATGTCCTGCCGAAACACATTTCGGACCTCATTGCCGCCGGCGAAGTGGTCGAGCGGCCGTCTTCCGTCATCAAGGAACTCATGGAGAACGCCATTGACGCCGGTGCCACTTCTCTGACGGTGGAGATACAGCACGGCGGCGTCACCCTCATGCGGGTGACCGACAACGGCTCCGGCATCCTGCGCGAAGACATCCGCAACGCCTTTGTGAGCCACGCCACCAGCAAGATCCTGACCGAGGAAGACCTCCACGGCATCGGCACCCTCGGGTTCCGGGGCGAGGCTCTGGCCTCCATAGCCGCGGTCTCCCGCGTGGACGTCATGACCCGCACGGCGGAGGACGAGGTCGGCACCCTCTACAAGATCGAGGGGTCCGAGGAAGTCCTGCTGTCCGATGCCGGCTGCCCCGAAGGCACGACCATCGTGGTCCGGGACCTGTTCTACAACACCCCGGCCCGCATGAAGTTCCTGAAGAAGGATGTGACCGAGGGCAACAGCGTGGCCGGCGTCGTGGACCGCATCGCCCTGTCCCATCCGGAGATCTCCATCCGGTTCATCCGGGACGACAAGCAGGTGCTGGTCACTCCCGGCAACGGGAACCTCAAGTCCACCATCTACTCCGTCTTCGGAAAGGATTTTTCCGACGCCCTCCTCGAGACGTCCTACGAGCTGAACGGCGTCAAAGTCTCCGGCTTCGTGTCGAAGCCCACGGCCAGCCGCCCGAACCGCTCCATGCAGTTCTTCTTCCTGAACGGACGCCTCGTCAAGAGCCTGACCGCGTCCGCCGCCCTGGAGCGCGCGTACAAAGACGCCATCATGGTCGGCAAGTTCCCGGCCTGTGTCCTCAATATCGAGCTGCCCCTCGAGATGGTGGACGTGAACGTCCACCCCGCCAAGACCGAGGTGCGCTTTTCCAATGAACGCCCGGTGTTCGACGCGGTCTACTATGCCGCCAAGAACGCCATCACCGCCAAAGATACCCCGAACCGACTGACCCTGGCCCGCCAGGAGGCCGCCCGGCAGGGCGCCTTCAAAGAGACGGCGGGGGACCAGATGAAGCTCGACCGGAAGACGGGCACGCCGCTCGGCAGGACCGAACTCCCGGAGCAGATCGAAGGCTTCTGGTCCAAGGAGCTCCCGCAGGAGTGGAAACGGGAGGGGAGCGGCT
>CAJGDU010000174.1 GCA_904502175.1 Clostridiaceae bacterium | reverse complement strand
GTGGTAGGAGGGGTTCGGCTCGGTGAACTGCGGGAACTTGCCGCTGGCCGCCCAGTCGAAGTTGCCGCTGTCGATGATGACGCCGCCGATGGCCGTGCCGTGTCCGCCGATGAACTTGGTGGCGGAGTGGACGACGATGTCTGCGCCGTACTCGATGGGCCGAATGAGGTAAGGAGTGGCGAAGGTGGAGTCGATGATGAGCGGGATGTTGTTGGCATGAGCCACATTTGCAACCGCTTCAATGTCGATGACGGAAGAGTTCGGGTTGCCCAGAGACTCAATGAGGACCGCTTTGGTGTTGTCCTGAATGGCAGCCTGGATGGCTTCCGGCTCCGGGTCCGTGAACGTGGTGGTAATGCCGTACTGCGGAAGCGTATGGGCCAGCAGGTTGTACGTACCGCCGTAGATGTTCTTGGCCGCGACGATGTGGTCGCCGGCGCCTGCCGCTGCCTGCACCGCATAGGTGATGGCTGCCGCACCGGAGGAGACGGCCAGGGCCGCGACGCCGCCCTCAAGAGCCGCAATGCGCTGCTCGAAGACGTCCTCGGTGGGGTTGGTCAGACGAGAGTAGATGTTGCCGGGGTCCCGCAGGCCGAAGCGGTCCGCCGCGTGCTGGCTGTTATGGAAGACATAGGAGCTGGTGGCGTAGATGGGCACCGCGCGGGCGTCGGTCGTGGGGTCCGGGTTCTCCTGCCCCGCGTGCAGGGCGATGGTCTCGAATTTATAGTTGTCATAAGTGTAGCTCATGGTAATACCTCTTTCTGTGTTCGGGCGATGTGCCTCTTTTTAAAATAGTTTGCTCTCCGTGTAGTCCGCCGCCTCCGGCGGGACCGTTCACATTCGCCCGTTCCGGAAGTTGTGGCGGAGGCTCTGCTGCACGAGTTTCATGCGTCGTCCTCCTTTTCCTAGTTTTTCCGTAGGAAATACTTTTTGTTGGTATTACTATAACAGTCAAAACCCCCAAAGTCAATAGGATTTGGGGGTTTAATGTATGTGTTTTCTTTCTCTTGTTTCGGCGTTTTACTTCAATTATGTATATTTGTTAATTTCTTAAACAAAACTTAACGAAATAACTTGACCGCGTATAGGAAACAGTTTATACTATAGGCGGATCAAATCCATAAAACTCTCTTTTATTCTCAAAACTCTCGCAAAGTATTTGACTCAAAAGGGGCCCGGCTGACTACCGTGGCCCCTTTTGGGTTTTTCATATTCAAATTGGGGCACATCGCCCAAAGCTTATGCTTCCACGAACAGGCGCTCGTTGTACTTCTTCAAAGCGGCGTCCAGCCACTCCGGCGACAGCGCCTCTTTGATGGCCTCCGCTTCCCCGAACGGGTTCGTGAGGTACGGTTTCATGATGGCCGTGCTGGCGAAGAACAGGAAGTCCAGGTCGAAGTCCACGTCGTACAGCATGCAGTCGTAGAGATAGTCGAAGGTGCCGCCGATGACGTAGACGATGGTCTTCTTCGCCATGTCCTCTTCCTCCTGCGTCTCCAGCGGGAAAACGGTGGTGTGCTTGAAGATCCAGTCGATGGCGTAGCGGACGACGACCTCGGTGCTGCCGCGGTCCCGGAGGATGTCCATGCGCATGGCGTCCAGCGCCTTGTTGTTGATGCTGAAGTGGAACTGGGCCAGGCCCATGGCGAAGAGCTTCGCGAGCTCATGCTTGAACTCGTAGTCGAGGTCCTCTTCGATGATTTCTTCGGTGATGGTGAGGCTGCGGTCAATGAAGTCCGAGACGAACTGTTCCTTTTTCGGGAAGTAGTACTGGACCAGCGACTTGGAGACGGAGGCCTCCTTCGCGATGTCCGAGAAGGACGTGCTCTCGAGCCCCTTGCGGGCGAACACGTTGAACGCCACGTCCCGAATGCGGCGGCGCTCTTCCGGTTTCTTGGGTCTTGCCATAGTTTTCTCCCTTTAAGTTGTCAACTCTCGCGGTTTTGTTGAAACGTCGTTTCCTATACGACCGATACAATTATACAACAAGCATGTTTACTATTCCACCCAAAATCAAAAAATCCTCCCCGTTCGAGGGGAGGATTTTTTTAACAATTGTTATAGGAGCTTTTTGAGGCCCGGGATCTGTTTCAGGACCAGCGTCAGCAGGTATGCCGCGAACAGCACAATGAAACAGTACAGGAGCGTCGCCGGGAAGTTCGGCAGGTGGTCCACCAGGACCATGCCCGCGTCGTAGAAGAGTTCGCGGAAGATCTGCTCGGTCAGGTAGATGCCGAAGACACAGCTGCCCATGGACAGGAACAGCTTCTCGAAGCCGGGGTGCATGGTCAGGCCGGTGCCGTCGGACGTGTCGAAGATCTTTCGGAACGTGAGGAAGACGGTGGCGGCGGGAATGCAGATGAGCGTCTTGAAGAACGTGCCCACGCGGGCCTCGCTCATCTGGTGGATGTACTCGAGCTTGTACTCGGTCATGAGGCAGGTGTAGACGACGCAGAGCAGCGTCAGGCCCCACAGCACGGCGAGCTGTTTCCAGGTCGGCTTCGGCTTTCTGATGAGGTAGTAGCCGAGCGCGGGGAACACCAGCAGATCGCCCGTCACATAGGCAATGTTGAAGCTGATGTTGAGGATGGTGTGCCACTTCGTCAGGATGTATTCGACGATGGGCAGCGCGCCGGTGAAGATGATGTACAGGAGGAACAGGTAGTGGAACTCCTGCTCCTTGAGGTTCTGGACCATGCGGCGATACAGCGGCAGCATGACGAGGAACCCGAGGTACTCATACAGGAACCAGTACGGCACGATGATGTTCTCCGACAGCATGGTGACGAACCATTCCCAGACGCTGAAGCTCTCGCGGAAGCCGTCTTCCGCGTGGGCCGTGATCCACACGTACTGCACGAAGGTGAAGATGAGGATGACCAGCGCGTAGCGGAGCACCCGTTTTCGCCAGACCGTGCCAAGGGGTTCGTCCTTGCCCATGAGGAGGGCGCCGGAGATCATGTAGAACAGCGGGATGTTCATGACCGTCAGGGCTGCGCAGCCCATGAACAGCCAGTAGCGGTAGCCGCCGCCCAGCGTGGCCCAGTAGTGGAAGCCGTAGTCCCCCGTGTGGTTGAAGATGACGAGGTACACCGCGAAAATGCGGATGAGCTCCAGCCAGACCTGTTTCTTCTTCGGCGATGTGCTCAGCGGGGTATTCAGTTGTGTGGTCATAGGACCACCACCTTTTGTTTGGATGTCGCTTTAGCGGATGTTGCCGACGGTGCGCGGGAAGAGGATGACGTCGCGGATGTTCTGCACGCCGGTGACGTACATGACGAGGCGCTCGAAGCCGAGGCCGTAGCCGCCGTGCGGGACGGAGCCGTACTTGCGGAGGTCCAGATAGTCCGCATAGAGGCTCTGGTCCATGCCGCGGG
>CAJGDU010000173.1 GCA_904502175.1 Clostridiaceae bacterium | reverse complement strand
ATCGAAAACGACGCCAACTGCGCGGCCCTCGGCGAACAGGTCGCCGGCTGCGGCGGGGGAGTCCCGAACTTCGTGGCGGTCACCCTCGGCACCGGCGTCGGCGGCGGCATCATCCTCGGCGGAAAACTCCTCACCGGCATCAACGGCGCCGCGGGAGAGATCGGCCACATGGCCGTCGAGATCGACGGCATCCCCTGTCCCTGCGGACGCAGCGGCTGTTTTGAACAGTACGCCTCCGCCACGGCCCTGGTCCGGCAGACCCGCAAGGCCATGGAACAGGACCGGGAGAAGAGCAGCCTGCTCTGGAAACTGGCGGAGGGCGACCCTGCCAACGTGAACGGTCTGGTCCTGTTCACCGCCGCGCACGAAGGCGACCCCCGGGCGCTTGCCGTTTTCGACAAGTACGTCCACTACCTTGCCATCGGTGTCGCCGACCTCGTCAACATCTTCCAGCCCGATGTCCTCTGCATCGGCGGCGGCATCTCCAAACAGGGCGACTTCCTCATCGAACCCCTGCGCAAAGAGGTCGAGGAACTCCGCTATACGAAACACTCCAGACGGCAGACCCGCATCTGCGCCGCCACCCTCGGCAACGACGCCGGCATCATCGGCGCGGCCCATCTGCCCGACGTGAAATAAGAAGATCTTTCCAGAAAGAGAGTAAACCGGAACTATGTTTGAAACCATTCTCCGCGTGGCGGAACAGCATGGCTGCACGGCCATCAAGAACGCTCCCATGAGCGAGTACACCACCTTTTCAGTCGGCGGTCCCGTCGAACTGCTGGTCGAGCCCAACAGCGTCGATGCGCTGGGCGATCTGCTTCAGGCCTGTGAGACAGACGGCGTGAAGCCCCTGGTCATCGGCAGGGGCAGCAACCTTTTGGTGCCGGACGAAGGCCTGAAGGGCGTGGTCCTCCATATGGGAGACGACTTCTCGGAAGTCAGCTACGCGGGCAACGACATGATCAAAGCGCAGGCGGGCGCCACCGTCATCAAGGTGTGCCGCTTCGCCCTCGAATATTCCCTCTCCGGACTGGAGTTTGCCTTCGGCATCCCCGGTACCGTCGGCGGCGCCATCTACATGAATGCCGGCGCCTACGGCGGAGAGATCGGCGAGCACGTGGTGGTCGTCAACCACATGGACTACCACGGAAAACGGGGCTCCTGGTCGCCGCGCCAGGCCGGATTCTCCTACCGCCACAGCAACTACATGGACGAGGAGCTCATCATCACCTCCGTCGTCCTCCAGCTGGACAAGGCGAACCCGGACGCCATCAAAATGAAGATGGACAACTTCATGGAGCGGCGCAAGACCAAACAGCCCCTTGAGTACGGCAGCGCCGGCAGCACCTTCAAGCGGCCGGAAGGCTACTATGCCGGGGCGCTCATCGAGCAGTCCGGCCTGAAAGGCGCCACCGTCGGCGGCGCCCAGGTGTCGGAAAAACACGCGGGCTTCGTCATCAACAAAGACAACGCGACCGCCAAAGACGTTCTGGACCTGATGGCTCTCGTTCGGGAGACCGTGCAGCGTGACCACGGGGTCACCCTCGAGCCGGAGGTCCGCATACTGGGAGAGGTTCCATGGAATTCTTAGTCCTGACCGGCCTGTCCGGTGCCGGCAAATCCAAAGCGGTGGAAATGCTGGAAGACATCGATTTCATCTGCATCGACAACATGCCGCCCGAACTCCTGCCCGCCTTCGGACAGATCGTCCTGAAGAGCCCGCCGGAATCGAAGTTCGCGGTGGTCGTCGACGTGCGCGCCGGGTCCGCCTTCAAGGACTTCTCCGGCGCCCTCGACGCGCTGAACGACATGGCGGTGCCCTATAAACTCCTGTTCATGGACTGCGAGGACGGCGTCCTCGTGAACCGCTTCAAGGAGACCCGCCGCCGGCATCCGCTGGCCCGGGACTACAACCAGTCCATCGGCGAGGCCATCGCGGCGGAACGGGAGATGATCGCCCCCTTCAAACAGCGGGCGGACTACTCCATCGACACCACCTACCTGTCCGCAAAACAGCTGAAAGACCGCATTGCCGGTCTGTTCCTCGGCAGCGGGGGACAGACCATGCAGGTCCAGTGCATGTCCTTCGGCTTCAAGTACGGCCTGCCGCCGGACGCCGACCTCGTCTTCGACGTCCGCTGTCTGCCGAACCCCTTCTACATCCCCGAGCTCAAGAACCTGACCGGTCTCGACGAGCCCGTCAGCAGTTATGTCATGGAGTTCGAATCCTCTCAGAACTTCCTGCAGAAGCTGACCGACCTTATCGACTTCTCCCTGCCGCTCTATCAGGAGGAGGGGAAGAGCGAGCTCATCCTGGCCTTCGGCTGCACCGGCGGAAAACACCGTTCGGTCACCTTTGCCGAGGCCATGTCCCGCCATCTGCGGGAGCAGAACATCCGCTGCAACACCACACACAGAGACATCCAGAGGAAATAACGCTCTGAGACCCCGGAACAGGAGGTGACGGTCTTGTCCTTTTCCCAAAATGTGAAAACGGAACTGGTGGACTATTCCGCCGGTGCCCGGGCGTCGGGCGAAATGAAGCCCTGCTGCCGTCAGACCGAGACCTACGCGCTCTTCCTGTTCTGCCGCTCCTTCGGGCTCCACGAGATGGGCATCAAGACGGAACACGAAGCTATTGCCGCCGCCTATCAGGAGGCCGTCCGGGAAATGACCGGCCACTGTCCTCCCATGGAACAGACGAGCGGCGGGAAGTACCGGGTCTCAGTGGAAGACCCCGTCGACCGCCAGGCCATCCTCTCCGAGTTCGGCTACAGCGGCAACGAGGTGAATCGCCGGCTCAACCGCCACGTCCTCCAGGACGACGGCTGCTTTGCTGCCCTGCTGCGGGGCGCCTTCCTGACCGCCGGCACCATCACCGACCCGGAGAAGGACTACCACCTCGAGTTCGTCCTCTCCACGAAGAGCCTCTGTTCCGACCTCATGGAACTCATGCGGGAGTCCGGTCTCTCACCGAAATATGTCCAGAGGGGCGGTCTCCACGTCATCTACTTCAAGGACAGCGAGAGCGTGGAGGACCTTCTGACCCTCATGGGTGCCACCGAGTCCACCCTGAATCTCATGGGCACCAAAATGTACAAGGACATGCGCAACCGGGTCAACCGCCGCATGAACTTTGAGTATGCCAACTCCACCCGGACCTTCGACGCCGCCTACCGGCAAATAGAAGCCATCCGGTACATCGAAAAGAAACGGGGCCTCGAGTCCCTCCCGCCGGAGCTGCGGGAACTGGCCAAGCTCCGCCTGGAGAACGCCGACTATTCGCTCAAGGAACTGGGGGAGAACCTCTCCGAGCCCATCTCCCGGTCCGGCGTGAACCACCGTCTGCAGAAGATCATCGAATTTGCAGACGACCTGCGATT
>CAJGDU010000172.1 GCA_904502175.1 Clostridiaceae bacterium | reverse complement strand
TTATAATCGCCCTGGACGGCGAATACGTCGTTTTCAGCGAAATGGAAGGTCTGTTCCAGGGAATGGCCCATAATAACGAGGGCGATGGACAGAGCCCGTACAAAGTCCAGCATGAAGACCCGGGGCTTCCGACTGACAGTGATCAAGTTCCTCTCTCCTTAAGAGACCAGTTTCTCCCAGGCCTTCGTGTTGGCCTCGAAGTCTGTGATCTTGATGACCTCTTCCTCGCCGACTTTGGCATCTTTCCAGGTGCCGTCGGTGGGAATGGCCATGCCGCCCTGTTCATAGGAACCGGCGCGCAGCAGCGTGACGATGAGCGACGCCACATCGGACGACCCGAGGTCTGTCTTGATGCGCGGCAGGAACTGGGTGGCCATCTGGCTGAGCTGCGAAGTGCTGAGGTTTTTGACCTTCTCCAGACACTCGGAGAGCACCAGACGTTGCCGTTCAGAGCGCTGGACGTCCGTGCCGACATAGCGGATGCGGGCGTAAGCCAGGGCCTGGTTGCCGGTCAGGTTGTAGGTGCCGGGACCGGAGTTGATCTGCCCCTTGTTGGGCGTGGCACTGTTGTACAGCTCTTCATTCTGGTCGTGGATGTACATGTTCAGGTACGGAAGCTCTTCATCCGTGATGTCCACAGTGATGCCGCCGAGGTAGTCGATGACATCGATGACCAGCAGGAAGTTGAAGACAGCGACCCGGTCGACGACGATGCCGAAGTTCTCATAAATGGTGTTGATGAGCAGGTTCGACCCGCCGAGCGCGTAAGCGGCGTTGAGTTTATGCTTGCCGTGGCCGGGGATGTTCACATAGGAGTCGCGCAGGAAAGAAGTCATAATGAGCTTCTTGCTCTGCTTGTTGACCGTGACGAGGATCATGGAGTCGGACCGTCCGGTGTAGTTGTCCTTCCGGGAGTCCAGACCCACGAGCAGGATGTTCATGGTCTTTATGTTCGCCTCAGACTGGTTCTCGACGCTGACCTTCGTGAAGGGGTTGTCGCCGATGTCCAGGTCTCCCAGCAGGCCGTAGTAACGGCCGAAGAAGATGCCGGCCACTGCAACAGCGAGCAGGATGAGGGCGAGCAGGGCGATGAGCACGCGCTGCCAGACTTTCAGACGCCGTTTGGACTTCTTCTGCTGGCGGGTGATCTCTTTATCGCCTCTGCGGTTGATGCGGTTATACTCCCGCAGTTCTCTCTTGGAAAGGGTGGTCGGGTCGACGGCCAGAGAACGGCTCTCGATGACCTTGCCGCCTGCGGCGTTCGCGGCCGCTTCCGCCTTGAAACCACTCTTGCGTCCCACGCCGAAGTAACCGCCGGAAGTGGGATAGTGCTGGGGTTTGGCAGAAATGGGGACGTCTTCCCCGGTTTTCACCTCTCCGGTGCCGGAGGGCGGCATGTTCATGCGTTCCCGGCGCTCCCGTTTGGACTCTTCCAGGAAGTGGTCCAGCGCGGCCATTTCGTCGAGCTCTGTCGTGTCGACGACTTTACCGGGTTCGGTGATGTCGGCCAGGTCTTCCGGGGGCTGCTGATATGCGCTGTTGGAGAAAATGTCCTCCGCGAGCTTTCTGCCCTCTTCCTGGGCCGCTTCTTTTCTGCGGCGTTCTTCGGGCGTGTCGGCGTAGATTTCGGCCAGGAGCTCTTCCTGCGTCTTCTGACGGGACTCCTCCGCTTTCGCTTCGGCTTCCTGCGCCGCCTGTGCCTCTGCCAGCTCATGGTTGCGCAGCCAGGTGCGGCTGTGGTGCATGCCGATGGCACGGCGGTCCACATCGACCGGTTCGGCTTCTTCCGACTCATAGACTCTGTGGACGTTCTTCGCGGGGCTCACCTTGATGTCTTCCGGCAGGTCGACTTTGATGGTGGCCTGTGTGACCGGACCCTCCTCCGGTTCGCCCATGACTTTGGCGTTGGGCATGGAGACGGTGGGCAGACGGGTGCCTGCCTTGCTTCCGGGTGTGGTATCTCTGTTATCGTCAATCGAAAAACTGGCGAACTCGATGGCCTCGTCCTCTGTCTCAAGGGCAAGTTTCGCGTCCGCGTCCTTTTCTACGCTGATTCCTTTGTTTTCGGCATCTGCGACGGCGTCGATCCCTTTACGGATAAGGTCGGCCGGCGTCATTTTCTCGTCCATATAACCGAAACACTCCTCATTTGTTTGCTACGTGTTCGATTTATTATAATATAAAAGGTCTTTACAGACAATGTTAAATAATGACAAAAAAAGAGACACGGTCCAGAATACTTTTTCTGATACTGTGTCTCTGTTTCATTCTGTTCAGTCCAGTCAGCCGACGATAACACCCTTCTGGACGCTGTAGATCTTGCCGTTGACGATGATCTTGCCGGTGTAGTTGGTCTTGGCGGTGCCCCTGCGGACATAGTAAGACTTTCCGTTGTACCGGGCAATGCCGTTGTAGCGGCGATTGACCTTGCCGTTGTCAAAGCGGGTGATACTTCCGTCTGGATTTTGGACCATGCCGCTGAATGAATCATCGACATGGCCCTCAGTGATTTTATAAGTGACGCCGTTGTAGGTATAAGAACCGTTGTAATCGAAGTTGATCTTACCGTTCTCATAGTACCAGAGGCTTCCGTCATCGTACTGACCGATACCGGTTTCGCGGATAAGGACCTGACCGTTGCGAACGTACCAGTAACCGTACTCGCCCTGGAAGTAGACATACAGGAAACCGGTGTAGTCGAATGCTACTGTACCGTAGCGGACGTACCAGTAACCGTTCTGGTTGGAGACGATGCCTTCATATTCGAAGTTCACGCAGCCGTTCTCCAGGTAATACCAGCCGTTGTCGTTCTGGGCAAGACCTGTGAAGTCGAAGTTGACCTTTCCCCTCTCAATGCGCCACCATCCGTTTTCGTTGGCGGCGATGCCGGTATAGGAACCGTCGATTTCACCGGTGACGGTGTTGTAGGCGTACCAGTTACCGTCTTCCTCGTTATAGCCGACATAAAGGAGCGCGGTGGGTGTGGCGGCGCTGGAACGTGTGGAATGGACCACAGCCATGAGCGCGACCGAACACAGCAGCACGGCGCTGAGAAGGACAGCCAGGACTTTACGAGACTTGCTCGCAAAGATGCTCTGAGTCATGTTCAGTTCTCCTTCCTTCTGAGTTTTTGCCAGGAGTGTGTTTGTTCCTTGAAGAATATTATAACTTTTTATGAATAAAAAGCCAATAGTGAATTGCTATACAGAATCAACAAATAAAAACGGACTTTACGTTAAATATTACTAAAATATGAACGCAAAGTCCGAATCATTCAATTATTATGGGTGATCAGATGGCGCCGAGATAGTCCATGGAGACCCAGCCGGTGACACCGTTCGCATTGACATAGCCGAAGCCGTTCTGCGTGTTGGTGATGTTGACGCAGGT
>CAJGDU010000171.1 GCA_904502175.1 Clostridiaceae bacterium | reverse complement strand
GCCGCGCCCTGGATGTTCACCCTCCTCGGCAAGCTTCCGAAAGTGAAGAAGGAAGGCAAGGCCGACATCATGAAGTTCGGCGCCTGGACCATGACCCACAGCCTGGTCGGCAAAGATGTCACGGGCGATGCGTCCTTCGCGGAATACATCAAAGGTGTGTTTGGAGGTAATGAATAATGTTCCAGCTTCTTCCTGAATACATCGGCCATGCCTGGCCGACCTTCATGTGGACCGTGACCATCGTGGCCGCCATCGGCTGCATCATGGGCTTCTATGAGTTCGTCTGGTTCATGTCTGTCGGCTACGGCTTTGCCGTCATGTGCATTGGTCTGTTCCACCTCATCTTCGGTCTGGCGACCGGCACCGCCACCATTGCCACCACGGTCATGTCCGTGCTGTTCCTCATTTACGGCTGGCGCCTCGGCGGCTACATCCTGAAGAGAGAGCTCACCAACGCCAACTACAAGAAAAAGGTCGGCGACGACGCGTTCAAGCGGACCCCCATCTTCGTGTCCCTGTTCATGTGGATCATCATGATGTTCCTCTACACGGCACAGACCTCTCCGCTGTCCTACCGCGTCATCAACCGCTCCGCGGACGACGTCACTGTCTGGGTCGGCATCGCCATCATGGCCCTCGCCATCCTCGGCGAAGCCACGGCGGACCATCAGAAGTCGGCAGCCAAGAAGGAGAACCCGCACCGCTTCTGCGACAAGGGCCTCTTCAAGTTCGTCCGCTGCCCGAACTACTTCTCTGAGATCATGTTCTGGGTCGGCGTCTTCGTCTCCGGCATCGGCACCATGCAGGGCGCCCAGTGGGTCATCGCCGGCGCGGCCCTCCTCGTCATCATCTATGTCATGTACGACTCCGCGAAACGCCTGGAGCTCCGCCACGAGAAGACCTACGGACTGGACCCCGAGTACCAGAAGTATTCGGACACCGTGCCCATCCTCTTCCCGTTCACGAAGCACTGCCACATCATCAAGACCTACAGAGACTAGTCTTTGAAAACGGCCTCCCCCGACGAGGGGGAGGCTTCCTTTTGTGCTATAATGGAGAAAACCATGCGGAAGGGGAATGCGACATGAGCGACCGGAACGACATCCTGCAGCCGGAAGACTACCTGGAACCCCGCTGTCTGCTCTGCGATGAGCCCTACGGCGCGGAGCCGGAGGTCCGGGCCATCCCGCAGCGGCGCGTGCTGGAGAAGGTGGACGAATACATGTCCCGCCGGGACTATGACGGCGTGGAGCGCACGCTGAAGTACTGGCTGGAAGAGGCCAGACTCGGCCACGACCTCCGGGGCGAACTGCTGGTACAGAACGAGCTCATCGGCCACTACCGCAAAGTCGGGAACAAGGACCTTGCCTTCGAGAGCGTGGACGAGGCGCTGACCCTTCTAAAAAAGCTGGACTTTGAGGACAGCATCAGCGCCGGCACCACCTACACGAATGCCGCCACCGCGTGCAACGCCTTCGAGGACAACGAGCGGTCCATCGCACTGTTCGAAAAAGCCCGGGCCGTCTACGAGAACCATGAGCAGACCGACCCGGCCCTCCTCGGCGGACTCTACAACAACATGGCCCTCACCTACGGGGCCCTGAAACAGTACGACGAGGCCCGCGCCCTCTACGACAAGGCGCTGGGCGCCATGGGCGAAGTGCCGAACGGCGCGCTCGAGCAGGCCATCACCTGGCTCAACATCGCCGACCTCAGCTACCTCGAGAAGGGGCCGGAGGACAGCGCCGAGGAAGTGGAGCAGTGCCTCTCGAAAGCGGCCCGGCTGCTGGACGACCCGGCGGTCCCGAAGGACGGGTACTATGCCTTCGTCTGCGAGAAGTGCGCCCCCGCCTTCGCGTGGTACGGCTATGAGACGAAAGCGGACGAACTGAACGAACGGGCGGAGCAGATCTATGAACGGACTTGACCTTTCCCGGGCCTTCTTCGAGGCCCACGGAGAACCCATGCTCCGGGACGAGTTCCCGGACCTTTTGCCGTACCTCGCGGCGGGGCTCTTCGGCAGCGGTTCCGAGTGCTTCGGCTACGATGACGAGGTCTCGCGGGACCACGACTTCGAGCCGGGCTTCTGCCTCTTCCTGCCGGACGAGGAGACGGTGGACCGCCGGGCAGCGTTCCGGCTGGAGCGCGCCTACGCGAAACTCCCGAAGGAGTTCGCGGGCGTCCGGCGCGCCGTCCTGCAGCCGGTGGGCGGCGCCCGCCACGGCGTGTTCCGCACGGACGAGTTCTTCCGGGAACGCGTGGGGACACCGGACGGGACCCTGAGCCTTCCCGAATGGCTGGCCCTTCCGGAACAGGCGCTGGCGGAGGTCACCAACGGCGTCCTGTTTTTTGACAACTACGGCGCGGTGTCCGCCATAAGGGAGAAGCTCTCATACTTCCCCGAGGACGTCCGCCTCAAGAAGCTCGCCGGCAGCCTCCTGCTCATGGGGCAGTCCGGCCAGTACAACTACCGCCGGTGTGTGGCCCACGGCGAGACCGGGGCGGCGCAGCTGGCGGCCGGAGAGTTCGTCCGAAACACGCTCTCCGCCATCTTCCTTCTGAATAAGACTTATCAACCATATTACAAATGGGTCTTCCGCGCGCTGCGGGACCTGCCGGTCCTCGCCGACACGGAGGAGGCGCTCGTCACGCTCCTGTCCTCGGGCAGCGGCGCGGAAGAGGCCGCCCGGAACGCGGACCTCATCGAGCAGCTGGCGGCCGCGGTGCTCACTGAGGTGCATCGCCAGAGCCTGAGCGACGCCACCTGTGAAGACCTGGAAAAACACGCCTATTCTGTCAACGACCACATTGCCGACGGCAACCTGCGCAACCTGCACGTTCTCGCCGCCGTCTGAAAGGAGCTCCCATGAAACTTCACGGCCTGCAAAAAATGACTCTCCTGGACTTTCCGGGACGGGTGGCCTGTACGGTGTTCCTCGGCGGCTGCGACTTCCGGTGTCCCTTCTGCCACAACTATGAGCTGGTGGACGGCACGGAGCCGCCCGTCATGGAGGACACGGAGTTCTTCGACTTCCTCGAGAGCCGGAAAGGACTGCTGGACGGCGTGGCCGTCACCGGCGGCGAGCCCTGCCTGCACAGAGATCTGCCGGCGTTCCTGGAGCGCGTCCGCGCCATGGGCTTTGCCACGAAACTGGACACCGCCGGCTACCACCCGGACCTTTTAAAAGAACTGCTGGACCGGGGCCTTCTGGACTACATCGCCATGGACATCAAGAACGCGCCGGAGAAGTACGCCGTCACCTGCGGCGTGGAGACCGTGGACCTCGAAAAGGTCCGGGCGTCCATCAAACTCATCATGGAGAGCGGGGTCCCGTACGAATTCCGGACGACCGTGGTGAAAGAACTCCATGAACCGGAAGACTTTCTCTCCATCGGCGCCCTCATCGAAGGGGCGGAAAAATAT